>CAUPZW010000029.1:0-23253 GCA_963515655.1 Streptococcus mitis | reverse complement strand
TCAGGAGATTACGCACCATATCCGCACGGATTTGTTCTTTCATAGCTTCAAAGCCCGCGTAGGCTTCTTGATAATACTCTACGATTGGATTTTTCTGACTAGCAGACTGGCCACCAATAGCCATAGATAATTGTTGTAGATAGTCTACCTGCTCTACCCAGTTGTCATCAATAGCCTTGAGCATAGAAAGTCGTAAAAACTGTTCATACAGTCCATGTTGGTCAAGTAATACTTTCTTTTCAGAAAGTTCTTTTTCAATCACTTGTTTCATAAAGCTACGAACTGTAGTCTTGTCAGTCACATTTACATAATCTGGAACTTCTTTAATATGAAAACTAATATTGGTCACAAGAAAATGGAAGAGTAACTCTCGGCTTTCATATTCTGAAGAAGTCACTTGATCTATGTAACTAGCAATGATTTCCTCTACAACATCCTCTAAGTCACGAGAACCATCTATTAGACGATTACGCTCCTTATAAATCATATCCCGTTGAATATTCATACTCTCCGCATATTCTAGAGTCTGACGACGTGCCGAACGTCCAGCACTATCACTAGCATGCTGAGCTCTTTCAACTAATTTCCGATACTTGCGACCCTTAAGAACCTCTGGTTGAGTCATATCTTGAACCTGATAATCTTTATATTTTTTATGCACCCAAGATGGACCAAATTTCTTGATAACATCGTCCTCTAAGGATACAAAAAACTTACTCATACCAGGATCTCCCTGACGACCAGAACGTCCACGAATTTGTAGGTCGATCCGCTGACTTTCCATCCGCTCCGTTCCAATGACAACCAACCCCCCAAGTTCTGCGACCCCTTTACCAAGCTTGATATCCGTCCCACGTCCTGCCATAGAGGTAGCCACTGTCACAGCCCCCATTTGACCTGACTCAGAGATGATCTGGGCCTCACGCGCCGCATTATTCGCATTTAGGACATTATGGGCAATCCCTTCACGAAGTAGGAGAGACGAATAGAGTTGAGACATCTCAACTGAGCCTACAAAAACGAGTAAGGGATTTCCCTTAGCATGGTATTCCTTGATGTACTCCAAGGATGCATACACTTTTTCAGGTAAAGTAACGTATAGATTATCTGGATAATCAATCCGTTGTTTGGGACGGTTAGTCGGAATGCCTACTACAGACATATTGTAGGTTTCAATAAACTCTTTTTCTGCAACTTTACCTGTCCCTGTCATACCAGATATCTTATTGAACATCTTAAAAAGACTCTGATAGGTGATAGAAGCCATAGCCCGCGTCTCTGGAGATAATTTGACATGCTCCTTGGCTTCAATAGCCTGATGAAGACCTCCTTGAAGTTTAGTTTGTTCCAACAAACGACCTGTTCCCTTATCTACCAGTACCATTTCATTCCCACGAATGACATAGTCTTTATTTTTTGTAAAGAGTTTATGGGCTCGTATCGCATATACTAAATGACGAGCAAAAACTGCATGCTCCTCCTTGTAAAAATGATCTATTCCTAAGAAGCTTTCTGCAGCTTTTGCCCCCTTGGTAGTAAGCCAGATTTCATCCTTCTCCTCTTTAAAGATATAGTCCTCCCCTTCTACCAAAGTCGTTACCAGCGTATCAATAATACCGTAGTGATTAGACTGAACACGCGGCGCTCCGGCAATGATCAGAGGTGTCTGAGAACTGTCCAATAGAATATCATCAATCTCGTCAATAATGACGTAATCAAATGGTCGTAAAAATTTTCCTTCCTCATTTGAGGCTAGATTATCATTTAAATAATCAAAACCTAAATTACTATTAGTTGTATAAATGATATCTGATGCATAAATTCTTTTTTTCTCTTCTGACGTCAATTCCTCTTTAGGATCATCTGTAAAAGGTACCCCAATTGTCAATCCTAAGAAACGGTAAACTTGTCCCATCTCTTCAGCATCACGTTTGGCTAGATAATTATTGGTGGTAATTAACATGGTTCCTTTTCCTGTTAGGGCATTGAGATAAACAGGCATAGTAGCCGTCAAAGTTTTTCCCTCACCAGTATTCATCTCAGCAACATTTCCCTGATGGATAACAATCCCACCCATAACTTGGACATCATAAGGAAACATTCCTAATACACGTTTATCCGCTTCACGAACAACTGCAAAAGCTTCTACTAATAAGTCATCGAGAGTGGCACCCTCAGCAAGGCGTTGGCGAAATTCCACTGTCTTTGCTGCTAATTCTTGGTCAGTTAAGGATTCCATCTTTCCTTTAAGAGCATTAATTTTTTTTAAAATTCTCTTAACTTTCCGAAGTTGGATTTTTTGATAAAAACCTTTAAACATGATTTAACTCCTTAATAGAAAAAGAATAGAAATCTAAGGACTCAAAACCAGCACTTAGAAGGGAGACTTGGTAGGTATAGGTATCATCAGGATAGGTAAAATCAAAGACTTTCATTTTTTCAATTTTCTCTTCAAGCACATCTCCATATCTATCAAAAAAGACAACCTTTGTATAGACTCCATTAGTAGGATGACATTCATAATTCATACATAATTGATAATCTTGTTTTCTCTTCAGCAAAGGGAGACTGGGCTGAGTTCTGAAGGCTTGATAGTTCACACTAGAAAACCAAGTTTTTAAGGTTTCTCCTGATGTCACTAAGGGATTGTATAGACTAATATGTTTGTCTTCATAATAGGTTACCTTACTACCATACATAAATGTCCCTCCTACTTCTCCCCACTTAATGTCTGTTCTCTGATTGATAATCATTTGTCCAACCTTCCAAAATCTGATTTCAAAATCATACGGTAAAAATGCAGAAACCAAGCAACATTGGTATCTGTATCATCATTATGTCGTCCATCTGTACCTTTAGATAAAATTTTAGCTCCTGTATAACAAAGATGTTCTACTAACTGATCGTAGGCTTCACTATCCATATCTTCATCCTTCATATAGGAAAGACCAAAAGTTGTCTGTGTGAAATCGGCCTTTTTAAAAGTATTCCAAAAGGTTTGATTCAGCTCTTCCATGTGTTGGTAACTAACTCCACCCGTCTGGTGTCTCAGAACATCAAAACTGGTATTAAATACTCCTGGTGCCTCTAAACGCCCTCGTCTTGCAATAGTCCCGATATTAGCTAATGGCTTACCGACAATAACTGCACGTGGCTCAAAAATAGCTCCATAGTAGAGCGATGGAAATGTTCCCATCGATAAGCCTGATAAAATCAAATCTTTAGATGTCAAACCAAGATAATCCAAGTAATATTGAATGGTTTCCTTAATCTTATTCTCTAATTCTTGACTACCTAAATAAAAGGATCCACCCTCAAGACGAGGATCCGAAAATAGAAGAAAAGGACATCCTAGATTTTTCATCATCCAATATCCCTCAAATCCTTCTGCAGGACGAAAACCGGAAAAATAAACAGCTAGAGGTGGCTTAAAATCACCTGGATGGAAAAAGTAGTTGATTTCATCTCGTTTGCTATCATGAATGATATTTCCCCCTAAAACAAACTTCCCGAACTGCTTACGACTCCAGCGCTGATGAAGATTACCAATCGTTAAAATTCCCTGACCTCGTGCTTCTACAGATATGGCGAGATAGCAGTCTCCATCTTTATTTTCCATAACAAGTGCTTGCTCTAGGTCATTTTCAGTCACTAGTATTTCTTCAAAAATTTCATCAACAGACCCACTCCATATCTTACGAATGACCAATCGTAACTCACAATTACCTTGTTTTTCATACTCCAACCATAGTTCTATGGGTAAGTTTTTATTTACTATAAAATTATTAGACCAGTATGCTAGTTGTTTGAAATCATCTCCAAAATTCCCTTCTAGGGTCACATGCTCAAATCCTTGATAGGAAATAGAACCTTTAAAAGACGAGTGAATTTGGATACTTGACGGAAATAATTTATCACCATAACCTCCACCAAAGAGAGAGGTTGACAAATCATTTAGTAATTGCTGGGGATCGGAGAAATCTACAGCCTGAGCACATCGTTTTTTTAAGCAATCAAGAATAGTCAAATCTGTTGTTTTATAATCTTGATTATAAAAAAGAGTATAGGGCTCAATCTGATAACTAAAAGGTAGTAAATCAGCTAGATACTGACCATCTTCTATCAAGATAGCCTGAAAACTTGTTATCCCTTCCATTTCCATCATTTTACGGAGGGCTAGCGGTGAGTTTGGACAGAAATAATACCAATCCATGTTTTCAGGAATTTCATAATGATGAGCCCAATTATCAATCCCTATCTGTAGGATTTTATAGTCCTTTGACATCTGTAACCTCCTCAATCCAGTGATGCAATTTATCTAAGAAACGTTGGCCAGTATGTTCTTTGATTTTATCAATAGAGTATACTAATGCTTGATTCCATTCTTTCAGTTTATCTGTATAGTAATGTGCAGCTTTGGAAAATTCCGCCACATCTGAAATCAAGTAACCATTTTTCAAATGTTCCACATAGACGGTTTCAACCAGATTAATTTGAGGAATTCCCGCACTGATACCTGCTATTTGAGTATAGAGGTGGGGTTGTTTATTAAGATCCACAATCAAACGAACAAACTCGAGTGTCTTAATCAAATCCAATTCATCGTTCATATTGACAAATTGAAAACGCAGTTCTTGCTTCTGGTTTTCCTCTAGGGGATTTTCTGCACCACCATAGTCTAGGCCTTTTTCCAAGCTGTCAGTATGGATTTGTCCCTGAATGATTTCATTGACAAGGTTTTCCACTTCATCCATTTGTTCCTGACTAGCAGAGAAGGCTCCAAAAATGACTTCTGTGTTTTTAGTTTCAGCAATAAATGATAAGATCTGAAATAAGGCTTGTCTATCAATTCCTTGAGAAAAATCTAATTGATAGTAAAGTATCGATTCTTTTCTAGTCTGACTTCTTCCCAGTCGTAAACGTGTATCAAAAGGAGAAAGATGATGAAATTTATCCGATAGGTTAGGATATAGTTCCTGCAAGAATTGTAAACTATCTTCTCTATCTACTAAGACTAGATTCGCCTGTTCAAATGATGAAGCTAAATCTTTAAAACTAACTTGAGCATTCCGATTAATGAAAAGACTCAAAATTTTAGCAGTATCACTTGGTAAACAACTGAAAAGAAATTGGTCATGATGAGGATGAGAAGGGATGATGAAAATATCCTGTTTTTCCTGTTTTATTTGTAAATATTTATCAAAATATTCTGCGATCAATTGACTTATATTCACGTAGTGAAGCTGTTTAAAACGATAGCCAAATATTGGATTTACCTCTACTCGTCCTCCCTCGTTTAAATGCTCTCTAAAACGCCAGATGCCTTTCGGATCTAAATAGTCTTGATATGTAGGCTGTCCATTATCAAAATAAATGACACTGGATACAAACCCACGATCATCCATAATATAGTGCTTACTTATCTGACCATTGTTATCAAAATATTGGATATCACTGATAAAGCCTTCTACGCCATGTTCTACCTTTGCATACTTTTTACCATTTTTGTTAACTACTATTGCAAATGGACTATACAGAAACTGGCAATCACTATCCCACTCTATATCTCTGAGATTAAGAACCTGGGTGTGTATATCATGCAAATCTTGCATATCATCAAAGATAGAATAGACTTCTGTCTCTAAGACACCATGTCTATGTAAAAAATAACGTAAATGTGGCTGATAGGACAAGACTAATAGTCGAGATGCTATCTCTTGTCTTTGAAAAAGCCTAATTTGATTGAAAGTATCGTCAAATTCAAATCTAAAAGAAGAATAATACCATGGAGTCACATCCGCGTGCCATTGACGGCCTGAACCATACCAAGCTGGAATAAAATAATACATAAAAGCCTCCTAAATCAAGGGTTTATAGGTTTCATTTAGTCTCAAAGCCTTCATTTCATCTTTAATTGTAAAAATCATACCACCAAACATCATAAATAAACCTGGAATCATGGCAATCCTCAACAACTTTTCATCAGATAAAACAAATAACATTGGTGTACCTGCCATCAACACATTAAAAATTCCTCCTATAATCGAAAAGCGCAATACTAATCGATTAATAAAACGACTTGTTCCCTCACCTGGATAAACTCCATATATATACTCACCAGATTTCTTCATACGATCTGATAGTTGATCACCACTCATATTGATAAAAGCAAAAGCAATACTAAATAAAAAAATCATGGCAATATATGAGTAAATCCATAATGGTTTTCCAACTCCATATTGAGCTGATAATTCAGAGAAGACTGTAGTCTGCGGAAAAAGAGTCTGTAGTAGTAAAAAGATATAGGTAGGCAAACTTAAAAAGCTCATCACATACATAAAAGGCATCCCCCCCGCAGGGTTTAACATGATTTCCAAAAAAGAATACCTCTTGAAACGGCTACGTAATCCAATTTTATGAACTGGTATACGATAGCGCGCTCTATACATAAGCACCATCATATAGGTCAATACAATACTGCTCAATGCAATCAATATCATCATTCCCATAGAAATTCGGACAAGCTGAAATGTACTTAAAATATCTTGTGGAATATTTAAAACAATACTTGACAGTAAAATGACCACAGAGCCACCTACTCCAAGTTGAGCGTTTAAATCTGATAACCATACTAGGAAAAAGGCTCCTGCTATTAATAACATAGTATTTAATAGAGTGACCAAGAGTGATGAATAAAGATGCTGGATTGGTAGATTCAACGAGAGCGCTAAAGATTGAATCAAAGCAATAACCAGTGTTAAATACATCTTCCTTCTATCTTGAATTTCTACTGCCCCCGAAGAAATATTCAATTTCTTAGAAAAGGAAAGTAGTTGCCATAAAATCATTGATGACATCCATGGTGAAAGGCCTATCGAAAATAGAGATAGACTTCTCAGATTTCCTCCTAGAAGGGCAGTTGAAAACGCCAAATATGCTGTTGAACCACCTAGAAAATCCCTACTATTCAAATCAACAAAAGGAAGGGTAATACGACTTCCCAATACATAAATAAACAGCAGAAATAAGGTTGTTAATCCTTTTTTTACTGCCATTGATGAGTAAATTTTTTTCACAAAATAATCCTTCTCTCTTACTGTTAATCTAATCTTTTGTAATAAAAATAGTGATGTTACAACTTTAGTTTTGTTCTGCTTCAAAAAAGAGCTTCAATCTAAAACAAATATCTTTATATTCCTCAGTATCTATTAATTGATGGTATTCTAAAGTTTGTTTGTAATCCTTTAAAAGGTTGACAAATCGAATACGCATAACTGAGACATCTACTCCAGCTAAAACAAGATCTGATATTTTCTTGGAAAATACTTCAACCAAATCTCTTGCCCAAGAAAGATCAAATTTAGATCTCATAATACTACCTGAACGTCTTCTGTAGAGATAGACGTTATCATTGACAAACACTGTTTTTTTACTTCTTAAAAACAGTCTATGGGTGGAAGCTTCATCATCAAACCTTCTACCGTGAGTGAAGGAAACATCGTCAAATAACACTTTCTTATATAATTTAAAAGTAGTCAACATGAAGGCTGTACTATTCCATTTCCAAGCCCCTGCCTGTCTGTCTATTAATTCTTGTGGAGATAGCACTTCTACACAATAATCGGCTTCTGTAATGTAATAATAAAAATTACCATCACTTTCGTCATAAATGTAATAGTTTCCTACCGCTATATCAGCATCATTTTCCTTTATTTGAGTATACAGAACCTCAATCATTTTATCAACTGCAATATCATCAGAATCTACAATTACAACATATTGACCATTAGACTGTTGAATGCCAAAATTTCTTGCAACTGCCACACCTTCGTTCTCTTTATGAAATACTCTAACCCGCGAATCTTTTTCTGCAAATTCATCACAGATTTCAATAGAAGCATCCGTTGAGCCATCGTCCACTAAAATAATCTCAATATTAGAATACGTTTGTTTCCTAATACTTTCGACACACTCTACCAAATACTTTTCCGTATTGTATATAGGAACTATAACACTAATTAATTCGTCCATCATCACTATTCCTCTAACTTTTTAATTGCATTAACTAAAGCTTCTGGTTTGTCCACACAAAAGACACCGTCATAGATAGCATCATCCATACTTTTACGTGTTGAATCAAACGCAAATATTTTTTTACCTCTGTCTTGTGCCCTTGTAACTACATTAAGAACCTCTCCGCCTGTATTAATATCTAAATAAACACTAGAATCGTCTAATAGCCAATCGATTCTCTGGTGAAGAATAGATTGATACAAAGTCACGTTAGAATAGACAGACAATTTAGTTAAATCTTTATTACAATAAACGGGGGCTGCAACATGAAAATGCCAATCAGGTAACTGTTGTAATAAATACTCTAAATGTTTTATATCCGCACTCCAAGTTACAACCATTGCCTGTTTTTGCGATTGATTACTTCGTTCAAAGTAATTCAAACTAGAACGCTTAAAAGCGATCTCTGACCAATCTAAATCTCTATAAGCCCACCATAATTCACGTAGTCTAGATATACTATATGTATTCCATGGTTTATCATGACTAGCAAAATGAACAATGACAGGTGGATTATCATCTAGTCGTTCACATTCCTGAGCCAGACGAAAAGTATCAGTACCAACCATATAATTATATGTTTCATTTAATGCTAGCCAATTATCCTCAAAGTAAATATTTAAAATACTCTGATCCCCAAGATGAACAGCTTGATTCTGCTCTGCAGCTAATTCCAATAAACGATTAACAATAGAATGCTCTTTCCATTTTGCAGTATCCATCAGCAAAACTCCGGCATTAAATCCAGATTCTCTTCCTTCATAGGCATAGACATCATCAACAGCACCAATTGAATATCCTTTGAGATTCAACTTAAACAGAGAGGTCAACTCCCCTGTTACAATGATATCAGAATCAAGATACAGTACTCTATCAGAATCAACTACTTCTGTCGCAAAAAATCGAAAATAAGTAGCGTAATTTATATGAGGTCCTGTTTTATATCCTTCAAAAAGTTCTTTATCAAAGTGTACATTGTGAATTGTAGAATTCACAACTTCCATTTTTCTCCCCAATAATTTGAACCATTCAGGAGCTATATCACTATTAAGAATATAAAAATCAACATCTCTATTATGATACAATACAGATTTTATTGTCGTTTCAAGCTGAATTAGATAGGCATTATCAGCCACTAATACAATGGATTTTCTCATAGTTTTCTTTCTCTCATATAAAACTTAATTGCTTCTACTAAATCTTCTGGTTTTTTAGTTGAATAGAGTCCTGCATAACAATCATCAGTTAGTTCTTGGTAGCGACTACTTTCAAAACTAAGCATCGGTTTATTGTATTTCTTCACCAAATCATAAATATATACTAATTTCTGATCTAAATTCAAATCCAAATAAATATCTGAACTCTTTAGGAGTTCTTCTACCAAAATAGGAAAAGAATTAGGATAAAGGGTTACATTTTGATATTTAGATAATCTCTTTAATTCATCCGACATAAATGTATGAGCAGCAATATAAAAATGTACTTCTGGTAATTGTTCAACTAGATAATCAATTTTTTCTACACACCAAGAATTAGTTAAATTCATACAAGTTAATTTTGGTTTATAAATATCTGCAGAATAAAATACACCCTTTTCTTTCCAGCTAGATACTATATAACTCCATTCCATAAAAGAATATTTCCACCACTCTTCTCTCAAACGTCCAACAGAAAACTGCTTCCATGGTTTGTCAGGAGAAATATAGTGCAAAATTTTCGGAAGAGGTGTTAATGGAATTTCAAAAATAAAAGCATGATTCTTTTCAGCTGCACCAGCATCAAAACCTATTTGGAAATTATAAGTATCCTCTAGCTGGTAACAACTCTTTTGAAAAAGAATATTGAGAATAGACTGATCTCCTTCTCCCACATTTTCATGTTCTTTCTCAGTTAATTCAACTAACTGCTGACGAATATTATCTAATTTCCATTTTTTGTTGTTAATCAACAAAACTCCAGCATTGAAGCCAACTCCAGCTCCAAAGCAAGAACGAGCTGCAGCCAAGTAATTTTCACCTAAATCTAATTCAAATAGAGGAGTCAAATCACCCGTCACCACCAAATCACTATCAAGGTAAAGAACTTTATCTTCTGCTACAAAATCTGGAATAAAATAGCGTGCAAAGGTCATGTGATTGATATGTGGCAGTTTATTTGACCAGTTCATTTGAAACTGTTGTCCGATTAATTTGCAATCAATCAAGTCGCCGCCTATCTCTTGTAAATATATTCTTAATCTACTAAACCATTCCTGGGGAATATCTTGATTTAGCACATAAACTTTCACATGACGATTGTGCCTACAAAGTGACTTTATTGCCGTTTCGATTTGTCTAATATATGCGTAATCCCCTGCAAATACTACAGATTTCTTATCTTGTAACATTTCATCGTCTCTCTATCTTAATTTTCAGTGATATTTATTATCATTCAATAAATAGTCTAACATTTCTAAACGTTTTGTTTCCACATTCTCCTTAAGTTCTCGTTGAATTGCAATATCATGACGATATTTCAAATAGAACTTCATCTGGTCTAAATATTTACTGACATCATATCCTTTTAGTGCTAGCACGGCAATTCGTTCTAACCTAAAATCACAATCGTCACGCATCATCTTCGGTGAATAAGAATTCGAAAGTCCTTCTTTCCCAACTCTATACCAATACAAAACTTTATTAACATAAGTTACTTTCTCAACCTGCATAAATAGTTTATAATTGGTTCCTATATCCTCACACACCCGACCAAACGGAAACTGAACTTCTTGAAATAATTCCCTTTTAAATAGAATTCCCCAAGAAGTTAAAAAGCTCATATCATACCCCTCTAATAAAGGAAGTTCTTCCATTAGAAGTTTTGAATTATAATTTTTCACATAATAATCGGAGTCAAATACGTGAATATAGAATAAGCCATCTGACTCATTATAGGTTGAATAAGTTGAAACAACAATTTCAGAATGCTGCTCCTTCAAAGTTTCTATAAGAATTGATAAATACTCTTCAGTAACCCAATCATCTGAATCTACAAATGTAATATAATCTCCTTTAGATCTCTCGATTCCAAAATTACGTGCATCCGCTACCCCAGCATTTTCTTTTTCAAAATAGTGGAAACGACTGTCACGATCAGAATATTCTCGACAAATCACTCCTGAATTATCTGTAGAGCCATCATTTACTAATAAAACTTCAAAATTTTGATAGTTCTGTTTCGATAAACTGTCTAGGCAGCTAGCAATAAATGGTTCTACGTTATAAACTGGTACTATAACACTTATTAAATCTTTCATACTTCTCTCTTTGATAAATCAACTAAAATCTGACTATTATAAGTTTCATCCTCAATAAACTCAATATCTTGATCAAAATTATACTCTGCTGTATGTTTATGTGAAAATTTAACCTTAGTTTTAGCCCCCATCTTCATCCACTCATATTCTGAATCGATATGACCGATATCCAATACCTGATGACCTTTTCGACTTAAATGATAAGCTAACACTTTGGCTGTAGGACCAAGCATACATAAAATCAAGCGATCAGCCGCGTGCTTTTCAATTTCTTGTTCAATTTCATGAACTCTAGAAAATGCACTATGAGAAGGACAAATTATCCGCTTGATAGAATTGGCCTCATCGAACAAATCATTTCCCACACCTGACCGAGAAGTTGCACCTTCAACTATCAGTAAATCACGGTCTTTCCAGATACTTTTTAATTTTTCAAATTGGGATTTAGCTTGACTCTTGTCTTCAAAATCAATATAAGGGCGAGATACAAAGGTTGAGCCATACCATGAATCACTACACAATTCTCTGTAAAAATCCATATAATGATCCATATGATCTTTCCAAAATGGAATCGCCCAATATGTAAACCTGAAACGATCTGTAAAGGCATCAGGAAGGCACACAACTAATTCTTTTCGACTTTCTTGTCCGATAATATCTCTCATAGTTGAGACTAACTCTTCATCATAATCCTGGTAGGGAATCGAATGCCCTGCAAGCATATTAATTTCTCCATCCCCAAAACGAACCAAAGAAGACTTGTTCTCAATAATATAATCTAAGGTTTCATCTATCCCTTTTACTTGAATTGGATCCAGCTGTTTCCCTAGCATGTCCTTATTTATCAATTTTTGTAAATCAGCCAACATTCGTTCAGGATGTTCACTAGAATACAACCTTTGGCCATTATTTCCATTTTGAGATTTATAAAAAGCTAATATAGGTTTAGATAAATGAGTCATTTCTGCAACCATATCGGCTGTTGAAGTCAGTAAGTTGATATCTAAATAAACATCCATCTTTTCCTTCAACTCTTCTAGCTTATCTCTAGAAATTGCTGGATAGAGTTGAATATTAGGATAACGATTAGATAAATCATATAATTTTGGTCCCATATCTGTCCATGCTGCAACTTGAAAAACAACATTGGGTAAGTGTTCAGCCAAATAGTCCAGCTGTTCAATATCCTGAGAAGCCGTAAAAGTTAAACAAGTCAAACTTGGAAGTTGTCGAAAACAGGTAAGATGTCCTTTTTTCTTAAAATCTTTAATGGCATCAATCATAAAGGAAACTTTCCCATTTTCGAAAACGATTTGTCCTAAATTTCCATGCTGAGTCAATTGAAAAGCTAATAGCGTTTTTTCTTGTTCTTTCAAAGATTTTAAAAAGTTCTCATCTGCACTACCATGATTGATATCCAAATAAAGATTTGTTAACTTTTTCAACTTATCTAGTACAGGTGGGACAATCTGTGGATGTAATCTCACATTATCATATACAGCCAATCTTTTTAGCTTTTCTCCCATATCCGTCCAAGCCGCGATATGAAATACCACATCTGGTAGAGCTGTAACTAACTCTTCTATTCCTTCTAAATCTTGGGAATTTGTTAAAGTTAAACAAGAAAATTCCTTATCTAGAGGCGATATTAATTCAAACTCTCCTACATGATGTTGTAAAATTTGAGTCCATTCCAAATCATGGAATTCCCACCATAAATCACGGTAACGATTGGCTATCAAGGTAGTCCAAGGTTTTCTATAGGACACAAAATGTATGATGCTAGGTGATACTAATTCATTAAAATAGTTTTCCCATTTATTATAAAAAGCAGTTACATCATGACCTACTTGAAGGTTGAATTCTTTATCCAGCTCTAACCATTGATTAGAACAAACCTGGTTCAGAATCGTTTGATCACCGTTAAAATTTTCAAAACGGCCTTCTTCAACTTCCCTAATTGTTGCAATGGACTGTTCAATTAATCGTTCTTTTAGTTTCTCTTGACGACATTTTTCATTATTAATTAAAAGAACACCTGTATTAAATGTAATTCCATCTGTATCTTTAACTGCTGCGAGTAATTTTTTCTCTAAATCAAGACTAAATAATTTCTCCAAAGAAGTATTCACAATCAAGTCACTGTCTAAATATAAGACCTTAGCTTCTGGGATATAATCTGGGATAAAATATCTAGCGTAGGCAATTGAACTAATGTGATCTTGCTTTTCCCAATCTTGAAACACAGTTTGTTCAGGAAGTTTAACATCGATAATATCACTACCTAACATTCGAGCTATTTTTCGTGGTTTGCGAAACCAATCTGGCATAATATCTTGATTTAAAATATAAATTTTAACATCTCGATTGTGGTATAGGATAGATTTTATGGTTGTTTCTAACTGCGTGGTGTAATTGCGATCACCAGCTAATACAATTGTTTTAATCATCTTATTCTCTTAATCAATTCCTAAGTGATAGATTGCATCTACCAATAACTTTTTAGTGAAATAACCCTCTTTTAACAAATAACTAAAGGTTTTTATCCGATTCGTCATATCTTGATATTCTTGTACATTCATTTTATCAACTATCTCATGAGCTTCTTCTAGACTATCCGCCACAAAGCCCAAGCCTTGATCTACTATAAACTTAGCAGTTGATAAGCTACTTGGGACAATGACTGGTATGCCAGCAGTCAGATAGGTACTCACCTTATGAGATATATTTAAGGTATAGTATTGGTTACTTTCTCCATCATTTTGATGAGTTCCCCAGACAAGACCAAATCCACCTTTTGATAATTCTAGCAATAGTTCCTCGTCTTTTTTCCATCCTTCAATGCTAAGATTTCTAGCACTAGAACTAGCCTCTCCTTTATTTGAAAATACTCTTAAAGGCGTATCTTGAGACCAATTTTGTAAGTCTGGAAAACGTTCTAAACTTCCAGCAAAAAAGAGTTCTTTTTTAAACTCTGGGGTATATAAGGACAAATCATGAGGATGATCCCACATACCTTGAACGAGAATCTTCTTAGTTGCCAAACCTTCTTCCATCAGGCGTTCTTTCATCCTCTCTGATGGAACGATCAAAACATCTGATAGATTATACATATACATGTATTCTTTCATGAGATAATAGTTACTATCAAACATGAGAGGGACAACATCATGGATAAAGCAAATAATTTTTACCTGCATATCCTTCAACTTATCAAACAAGACTCGATCAAACTCAAAGCCATTCCAAGTAGGAGATTGAAAGACTAGGACATCTCCAATAGAGATACTAGCCATAATGCCGTCCAAACGCTTATTCATTTCAGATGGGCTATCTGAAGCAATATTGTAAAAATAAATACCAACCTCTCTAAATCCCAGTTGACTTGCTATTTTTTGTACAGCATTTTGAGCTAGAATAACTGTGCTATCACCAGCCATACCATATAAGTTTGTTAAATGTAGTTTCATATTGTATTATCTCATTTTTTATTAATATTTACGGAAGTAAAGACAATTTTTCCATCATTCTTCTATAAATCTCTGTGAGTTGCATATTTTGTTCTTCTAATTTTGCTATTACTCTTTGTAATCTATTTTTATAAATCAAAATATGATTGGTCAAGTCATAATTCAAACTTGCTAAAATAGCTAGCTTTTCTTCCCTAGCCTCGATTTCATCATATATACGCTTTTCACTCCATATATTTGATAAAGTACCATTCAAACCAACACGGTACCAATAAATATAACTATTTAAATAGACAACCCGTGAAGCCTTTAGTAGTACTTTCCACGTCCAGTAAGTGTCTTCCGCAATTTTTCCTAAAGGAAATGGCAAATTTTCTAATAGCTCTCTCTTGAATAATTTCAAATAAGCTACAGTCCAATTCCCATTTCTCATTTCTTCGACACCTTCTCTATCTATGATTTCTTTTCCTTCTATCATTTCAAGAGAAGCATCTGGATTAGAATCATAAAACAAATATTGGCAACGTGATTCATCGTAACAATTATAACGTCCGATACTAATATCCGCATTTTCTTTTTTCAATGCATCATATAACTGTTGTAAAGCATCATTTTCCAACCAATCATCAGAATCTACAAAAGTAAGATAGGAACCTTTTGATTGTCTTATTCCATAATTACGTGCGTCTGATAGGCCTCCATTTTCTTTTTCAAAATATTTGAAACGAGAATCTTTCTCAACATACTCTCTACAAATGTCTGCTGAATTGTCTGGTGAACCATCATTGATTAATAGACACTCAAAATTTTGATAAGTCTGATTCAGAATACTATCCAGACACTGTCGCAAATATTTTTCAACATTGTAAATTGGAACTATAATACTAATTAATTCGTCTGCCATAAACTTATTCTCCTATGAATTGTCTAATAGCCTCTACCATTTCCTTTGGCTCTTTTGAAGGCAATATCTGACTTAGATTATTTGTATCATGACTGGTATTATCAAAAGCAAATATCGGTTTAGATAGGTTGTGAACTTTTGAAATAATATTATCTATTTCCTGATTATGATTGATATCTAAATAAAAATCTAACTTACTCAGTATTTCTTGAGATTGATACGGTGTATAATTGGGATAAAGAGATACATTTAAAAAACGGTTCAACACTTGTACTCTCGGTCCAAAATAACTATGGGCAAAAATATGAAAATGGACATTTGGAAGTTTTTCTACTAGATATTCTATATGTTCCAACTCTTGCGTATCTATAAAAATCGCTGTATGAAATAAACTAACTGTTGCAATTTCACTAAACGATGTCGGTTTTGTATCCTTTTCTAACAAAATAGTTTGCCAATCCAAACCATTATAAAACCACCACAATTCTCTATATCTTGTTTTTAATGAATCATTCCACGGTTTATCTTTACCTTCAAAATGAATAATAGCAGGTTTATAGTTTTCATCCCAACTATTTAAAAACCACTCTGGCTTTTGAGCCCAATAACCCAATGTATCAAGTCCAACCATGAAATTTATAATGGGGAGATACTTTCTTCCACTTATTTTCAAACAATAGATTTAAGACTCCCTGATCACCATAGACTTCTTGATGTTTTTCTGCAGTCAACTCTAAAAGATTTTGACAAATATTATCAGTTTTCCACTTATGAACATTTACCATCATCATTCCTGCATTAAAAATATTTTTATACCAACCATCTGGAACGGCGATTATATAATTTTCTTCAAAATCTTTCTGAAATAACGAATCTATGTTCCTATGAACAATCATATCACAGTCCAAATACAAGGCTCTATCTTCTTTCACAAATTCTGCAATAAAATAGCGAAAATAAGTCATATACTTGATGTGTTCATCAGGAGTAGAAAAATGCTTTACTTTTTCTGCATCAATTTCTATATTCAAAATCTCACAGTTAAGTTTTTCTAATCTCTTCTCCATCAGATAAAACCACTCTTTGGGGATATCTTCATTAAAAATATAAAATTTCAAATCTCTATTATGGTAACAAATAGATTTAATAGTTGTTTCCATTTTGTCACGATAATTATTATCTGCCCCTAAAACGATTGCTTTTTTTGTATCCATAGCTCCAAATTATCTTCTTTCTTTTACAACAAGATTCCCATCATTATAAACCACACTGTTTGCCGGAATGTCATTGCGTATGAGACAGCCTGCTCCGATAATGGTATTGTCCCCAATCGTCACTCCTTTTAAAATCGTGACATTACTTCCTATCCAGCAATCTCTTCCAACTCTAATCGGAGCTGTGGTCCACTGCCATTTTTCTATCTTTTCAGCAGTATAAACATGGTCGTGGTCGTAAAAACGAACTCCTTCCCCCATCATAGTTCCGTTTCCGACTTCAATTCTTTCCATACAGTTAAAACTACAAGAGTTGTTGACAAAGACACCATCATGCAGTATTAACTTGCCAGAAGAAACATGAAAAATTTCAAAATTTCTACAAATGACATTGCTTCCGACAATTAAATCCGCTTTATTATTAATTTGAAATACATTCCAAGTCCCATCTTGAATGATTTTCTCTTGAAGATTGATGCCTACTCTGACTTCATTAAGATACTCTCTCACTCTAGAAACCAATTTATCTGGCGTACTTGACCAAAAGACTTCTTGACCTTTATTTTCATGGACTGTATTGTCAAAAGCAAAGACGGGTTTCCCGGCCTGGACAAACTTGGAAACAATAGAATCGACTTCTTGAAAATGATTGATATCTAATAGAAAGTCGCACATATTCACTAGAGTATCAATTTGCTGTTCAGTTGTAACTGTCACAAGGCGGACATTATATTTAGTTTCTAATTTGCGAATTTTCTCTGAAAACTGTACAGGAGCCGCAATATGAAAACAAATATCTGGCAAATTGTCTAGGAGATAATCCAACTGCTCGATTTGATCGCTGATCGTTAAAATCAAAGCATCTCCAACGATATGATTTTTCTTCATTTATTTAACTCTCTTAATTTTTCAATCATTTCTTGAACTTGTTCTACTTTGTAGGTTATCTGCCCCACTTCACGATATTTTGTATTTTCAAAAGCTAAAATCAACTTTCCTCTTTCTGAAAATTGATCTAACATTTCCTCTGTTTTTTCACCATGATTAATATCTAAAAGTACCTGACTAGTCTCGATTAATTCCTGATCTAGTTCTACTAAATAATTAATTCCAGCATAAACAGTTACATTTGGATAGACCAACAATTGTTTCAAACGATCACTGACCATCACTCTAGCCGCAATCTTAAATTGAATCTTAGGCAAGGATTGAATCAATGTATCAATTTGTTCAATCTGATCTGAAGACGTATAAATTAAACAAGTAAGCGGTTCTTTGATAGGATAGATATGTGATTTTTGTAGTGGGTGTAAATGATGATTCTTTCCTAACTCTGTCCATTCAAGACTATGATAATACCACCAAACATCACGATAGGTCTGCGCAGCTAAATCAAACCACGGCTTTCTATGTGAGAGATAGTGGATAATACCAGGATAATCTTGACCTGCTGGTAACTCATAGTCTGTAAATTGCTTATGAATCACAACATGGTTATTGTCAAATTCCATCTCTATCCATCTATTTTCAAAGAGCATATTTAAAATACTCTGATCCGCTTGATCTACCTTATCATGCCACTCATTTGTCAAATCTATCAAACGTTGGGACATGTTTTCTTGTTTCCACAAACGATTGTTGATTAGTAAAACACCCGCATTGAACATTTCCCTACCATAGTATACTCTTCCTCCATAATCTCGAACAGCTGCTAATGGATATTCTTGCAAATCTGTTTCGAACAAGTTATCCAAATTTTTAGTTACGACCAAGTCGCAGTCTAAATAGAGAGCCTTATCTTCTTGCACAAAGTCAGATACAAAATAACGCAAAAATACTGTGTAACTAATATCCGTTTTATAACGCGAAATTTGATCAGAAGTTACCCGACAATTGATAATCTCTGAGTCATATCCTTCTAATCGCTTGTTTAATTGTTTAAACCATTCATTAGGAAAATCACTATTAATCAGATAAAACCGAATCGAGCGATTGTGATAGCAAATAGACTTAATGGTCGTCATGACCTGCTCGACATAGGCATGGTTTGCTGCGAGTACAATGGCTTTCTTTTCATTTTGCTTCTGTATTGATAACTGATTTAAAAGAGTTCTTTTCATTTCAAACTCTTTGTATGTTACTGTGTCAGATAAACCACTAGCTTGACCATTTGCAAGACTGACTTCCAACATCTGACGATAAACTGCTAAGTGTTTTTCAAGTGGATACCCCATATTGGCTAATAGTGTAATCCGTTCAGACATAGCATCAACCAAGGCATGCATCCACTTTTCTGTCCAAGTCTTTGTAATACTCCCACTTCGCTGACGATATGCGTAAAGACCTTGATTTATATAAATCACTTTTTGAACCAATAAATATAGTTTTTGATTTATATACCCATCTTCACCAAGTTTACCTTTATCAAATCGGATATCATCAAACAACTTAGCTTTATAGAGTTTACCCCAAGCAGATATTAAAGAAAAACTCTTCATTTGTTTTGAATCATATAAATTTTCAAAGATTGAAATATTATCGTACAATTTCTCATAATAAGACTCACCATTTATATGAAAGTAATACATAGCCTCATCTTCATTGTAAGAATAATAATTTCCAATCGCAATATCTGCCTGATACTCAATTAATTTATTATATAGAACTTCTACATAATCCGGCTCAACCCAATCATCTGAATCAATAAAAGTTACATAGGAACCAGTCATTTTGTCCAGACCTACATTTCTCGCATCTGATAAACCACCATTTTCTTTTTCAATGTAAATAATCCGATTATCTTTTTGTGCATACTCTTGACAAATTATCCCCGAATTATCTGTAGAGCCATCATTGATAACGATAATTTCAAGATTTTTATAAGTTTGGTTAATTAAACTATCCAAACATTTATTTAGGTAATTTTCAACATTGTAAACTGGTACAATTACCGTAATTTTTTCAGTCATGAAGCTATTCTCCTTTCCTAATATTATAACATTTTTTTGCTATTTTTTAAGCTATTAAGGAATTTCCAAGTTAAAAAAATATATTTATTTCATTGATAGAATCGTTCATACAGTATCAAATTATAATTAAACTAAAAAATGTATAATAGTGCAAAAATATAAGTTGAATAATTTAAAATATTTAGCGTTATAATCTTACTGCAGTTACACAATAACATTTTCGAATGATCAATCCTAAAGATAAATTTTTAATTCATCTCAGACATCTAAAAAATGACTCGTCTATATGCATATCAAGTATCTTTTAGGAATTTATTGATATAACTAGCCTTATTATTTTAGAATAGCTATCTAATAAACGTAAAAAAGCGACCCACATCAAAAATTAGATAACATTCTAATTTTTGAGTATAGGTCACTTTTTATATCTAAAAACATCCACCAAAATAGAGAAAAATCAATTTATAAAATGTGTTTTACTAACCTTCAAAATATTTAGCTACAATTGCTTTTTTGACCAAAATTTGTTGATAAGATTCCACATCTCCATGTTTAAGAGTTTCTTCTTCATGAATAGATAATCGCCATTTATAAGCTTGAATTTCTCTATCTAATAACTCCTGAGGAGCTCCAATTAATTGGAGAATAGTCATACGTTCTTCAATACTCTTTAAGGGATATACATCTGCAAGATTGACTGTCCTTGTAACACTTGTAGAACGTTTTCTATGGATATAAATAGCCTTATTCATAAAAGCAATTTTATCTGCCTGAAGATAAACTTTATAAGTTGTGAAATCATCCTCTACACTTTTATCTGTTGGATATACAATATCCTTAAACAGCTCTGTCTTGTATAACTTCGCCCACGGAACTGTGAAGCATTGACTCAAATTATACTTACTGTCATATTGATGGTTAAACCATTCAAATGGCGTATAAGTCTGTTCAAAATAACCATCTGCTCCTACATGAATCAAAAAACTAGCTTGATCATCCAAAAATTGAGTAAAGTTTCCGATTGCAATATCTGCATCTGTTTTTTTCAATAAATCATAAAGATTTTGGATATGATCCAACTCCAACCAGTCATCATTATCTACAAAAACGATATAATCCCCAGTTACAACTTCCAAGGCACGATTGCGGCTAGAAGAAACTCCACCGTTTCTTTTATGATAGACTTTAACACGTTCATCTTGATTTTGATAACGTTGACAGATTGCTGCTGAACCATCTGTTGAGCCATCATTAATCAAAATAATTTCAAGATTTTGATAGGTTTGTTGAACGATACTATCCAAACATTTTTCAAGATATAGTTCTGACATATAAACAGGAACGATAACACTAATTTTTTCCATCATTTCAATCATATACTCCTTTTCTGATGTAATATATAAAAAACAAAGTCGATTTCAGTACAGTACGCATTTTTTAAGATATGCCCTAAATCAATTCTAATATTTCTAATAACAGATTAATCACATTTAACTTTCCCTGCATTTGGTAAGTATTCTTTTATAAACCCTGATATATCCTTACTCATGATTTTATCCAATCGTTCAGAAATAATGTCTTCTGGCCAATTCCACCACGCAATTTCTAACATCTGTTCACGGAAAATAGGTTCTGCGATACGATAACGAATCACTTTGGCTGGATTGCCTCCTACAACAGCATATGGTTCTACATCCTTGGTCACCAGAGCCCCTGCTGCTATGACTGCACCATCTCCAATAGTTACCCCAGCCATGATTTGAGCATTGTTTCCAATCCAAACATCATTACCAACTCGAGTTGGACTTTTCAAAATATGATCATCAGTCATCTGCAATGACTCATCCGTGTAAAATACCTCTAAACTCTTGAATGGATAGGTTGTAATCAACTCTAAATCATGATTTGCAGTTATAAATTGAACATTATGCCCAATAGAACAATAATCACCAATTATAACCTGACCTCCATGGTCATAGTCAATTAATTGTGGAATGCCATACGTATGTTTCCCTACTATTAAGGCTCCGTAATCAATTAAATAGCGACAAGTATATTTTGTCAGGTAATCAAATAAATCTGGACGCGAATCATATATTCGTATTTCTAAGGGAATCGTTTCCTGATGTAAACCTTCCCAGTAGGAATGGCCTACTTCTTCATAGCAACACTCAAAAACTGCTGTTAGTTGCTCTGATTTAGAATATAATTTAAGTTTTTGATCTTCTAATTTCCAAAATCGCTCATTATCATGACCTGCTCCACCAATATCTCTAATCTGACCATCAGATAAGAATTGAAAATAACGTTGGTGTTGCTTATTTTTATGTGAAAATAAACAGAATTTTCCAGATAGCAATTAAAACTCTCCCCCTTCAACTAAATTGACTATATCTATCAGCGCACCTACAACATGAATAAGTAGTCATCTAACTAAAACTTTTATACAAATTTAGTGTTATTTACCCTCCATATAGAGAAACTATATAGCGTTCTGTTGTTATATACATCTTACCACAAATACCCTTATAATAAAAGCAACTTACATACAATTAACAACTCGGAAATATAATCATACACAATTCAAGGTCATGCCAATACAATTTCATTTTTATAAGAATATTAAGCAAGAAGCAAAAAGAAGTCTTAATACTCTTCGAAAATCTCTTCAAACCGCGTCAACGTCGCCTTGCCGTATATATGTGACTGACTTCGTCAGCCTTATCTATAACCTCAAAACAGTGTTTTGAGCAACCTGCGGCTAGTTTCCTAGTTTGCTCTTTGATTTTCATTGAGTATAAAGTCTTGTTTACCATAGTCTACAATAGTACAAGAAAAATGCGAATACAACTATAGATCATTATTTGACATTTACGACGAAATAATTCAAAAAAATCCCCTGGATGATTTTTTCATCCAAGGGATTCTTCATAAATCGAGACAATAATACTTTCTATGTATTTTTAATCCGATTATTCTTCGTCATCACGTTTACGGCGTTTCGCAATCAGACCTAGACCAGTCACAGCTGCCAAAGCTCCAAGGAGTACAGATGACTTAGAAGCTTCTGTACCTGTATTTGGCAATTGCTGTCTTGACTTACTTGCTGATTCTGATGCACTTGTTGATGCTGACTCAGAAGCTGATGTGCTTGCTGACTCTGACGCACTTGTTGACGCTGACTCAGAAGCGCTTGTTGACGCTGATTCTGACGCACTTGTTGATGCCGATTCAGAAGCCGATGTGCTTGCTGATTCTGACGCACTTGTTGACGCTGATTCAGAAGCTGATGTGCTTGCTGATTCTGATGCACTTGTTGACGCTGATT
>CAUPZW010000028.1:0-25094 GCA_963515655.1 Streptococcus mitis | reverse complement strand
TTCAATTGCTTCTAATTTTTCTGCTAATTTTTTCGCTACTTCTGCTTTAGCCGCATCTTTAGCTGCTACTGTTGGGCTTACAGCTTCTACTGCTTTTGTTCCTTCTGTTTGAGCTGTTGTTACTCCTGCATTGTCAGTTGCTTTGTCAATTGCTTTATCTGCATTTGTTGCTGCATCTTGTGCTGCTTGTTTAGCCGCATCTTTTTCTTCTTTCGTTGCGTTTGGAGTACCTTCAATTGCTGCTAATTTTTCTGCTAATTTTTTCGCTACTTCTGCTTTAGCCGCAGCAACAATTTTATCTCTGTTGTTCAGAGACTTATACTTTTCAATCAGTAACTTGGCAGATTCTTTATAATTACTTGTGGTACTTGTGGTACTTATTTCTGAACTAAGTAAAGTCTTAATCTCAGTCAATTTTGTTTCATAAGCATCCTTAGTTTCAGGAGTAGACCACTTAGTATCTTCTGATTTTTGTTCTACTAATTTATTATATATTCTCTGTAGTAAATCCTTCGCAACATTCTTTGTATCTTGTTCAATTGAAAAGTCTCTTCCTGCTATAGGTAATGCATATTGAGACCATGTAGTTTGATATCCCATTCCTAATCTAGAATTATCAGAAGCGCTAATTCGAACTGTATACTCTATAGCTCCTTTAGGTAAATCAATATTTTTACTAGTAAAACTACCTGTTTTATTCACTTGACTATTTTTGTATGTCGCTAACTGTTGGTTAAGAGTATCAACTGTCGGTTTTGGGGATCTTTTAACTTCAAATTTAACTTTGTCATTTGCATCAACTGGTACTACATTCTTTGTTCTATCATTTTTAGAATCAGTTGGAAGGAAACTTTCATTATAGATAGATTTTGTACGCCCATCTTTAAATTTTGCAATTACCTCAACTTTATATCCAGCTTTGACACCGTCAATATCTCCTGTAAATCCTGTTTTAAATGAAATATTTATCCCTGTTCCTGTTGATGGAGAATAGGCTTTATAAGTTTTTTCTATTCCATTGAATCCTTTTAGCCCTCTAGATATTGTAAGAGCTTCTCCTACACCACCATCTGTATCTACATCTTTAAATGGCTGTCCATCAATTGTTTCTTCATCTTTAGTTGCATACGTTCTAACTTTAGAAAGAAATAGAGCATATTCATTTGAACGATCAAATGCATTTTCTTCAACGTGTATTACATATTTTCCATTCTCACCTGCTCCTTTTCTGGTAACGTTCACTGTCTCAATAGGATATACTCCCGCATCAGTTTTTCGTGCAATAGCAAATTTCCCTTTTTTTCCATCTGCTGTTATTGCTGACCAACCACCAAATTCATCGATTTCTTGTATTTTTCCAGGCTGTACATTCTTAAGACGTCCTACTTCGTCAATAGAAGCTAATTTAGTTTCATTTCTTATAGAAGAGTCCAATCCCTTTAATTTATTATCTAATTCATCAACACTCGCACTATCTTCTGGTAATGTATACGTTTGATTTGCTGATGTATCATCTGTCGTGCTAGGAGTTGTATCTGTACGGAATGGATTATTTGTATCTAATACTTTTCCATTACGTTCATCTTTAGAACCTGAGTTTGCAATCGAATTAGATTCTGAAGATTTCTCAGTATTTGTTGCTTTTTTACCTACAGTAGCTTTTCCATTTGTAGTGTCTACCGCTGGTGCTTCTTTTTTCTCTTCTGGTTTTGTTTGTAATTTTGTTGTTGCTACAACTAAGTTTGCATGTGCTTGTGATAATTCAGCTTGTGTTTTTGCTTTATTTAATACAGATTTTGCTTCATCTAAAGCTGTTTTTAATTGATTTACACTATCATCTGTTTTACTAGCGTATGTGCCTTGAGAAAGCTTACCATCAATTTCTTTGATTAAATCTGTCAATTCCTTCTTATCTAGAGTCTCCACCTTCTGAGGCGATGATTCTGGAGAAGGATTATTTTCAACTGTTGAAGGTTGAGTATTTGTCTCCACTGTTGCAGCAGGACTAATTGCTACTGTGTTCCCTTCGTAGGTCCCATTCTGGACATTCTGATCTTTAGGTTGCGATGCTTGAGTCTCCCCATTAGTTGAAGGCACTCCTTGCTCTGCAGCAGATACTGCTCCATTTCCTAAAAACATGAACAAGGCAGCTACTGCGACACTAGCTGCACCAAAGCTGACCTTACGAATAGAAAAACGTAATTGCTTTTCACGATTGTGTTTACCTTTATGAAACATTTAATTTCCTCCAAAAAAAGATTTTATCATATTATATGATACTCTTTTACTATAAAAATTCAATAGAACATTTTCCATATTTTTTAATCTATTATAATTTTATTCGTATATATATATATATATAGGAGCTTATTTGATATAATTATATTTTTTTTGGAATAAAAATCATATAGTCAGAAATATTAAATTTTTGTAACATTTAGCATTTAAAAAAAGATCAGGAAATTCCTAATCTTCATGTGTGTTTACTTGATTTTCTTAGCTAGCATGGTCGCAAAGCGTAGTTGAATGCGATTGCCATTTTCATCGCGACGGTGTAAATGGCCTGGATTTTCATTGTACTTAACCAATTCCCAATCCTTGTAATAGTCTGCCAATTCTCCCTCTTTAAATGTGAATGGGAAGTTCACTGAGCAAGGATAATCCTCCGTGTCCATGGCACAGACGATAAGATTATAGCCACCAACAGTGGTATGCTCCTGCATATTTTTGATAATTGCAGGAATACGGTTCGCTTGTAAAAACATCAAAACAACTGTCGATACGATAAAGTCATACGCTTGTCCAATACTGGCTAAATTGATATCATAAAGACCAACAGGCATATCTAAATCTTCCTGCTCCACAATGCTTTGCAAAATTTCAAGGGCCAGTTCATTTTGATCCACAGCCGTTACATCAAAACCTTGCTGGGCTAGAAAGAGGGAATTACGCCCCTGACCACAGCCCAAATCCAAGGCTTTCCCTGGTTTTACTGTCTGCATAGCCTCTAAGACCTCTGAATGAACAGGATTGGTATTGTATTTCTTAGGAAAATAATCCTCAGGTTTACAATAAAATTCCAAATACCATTCCACATCGTCTGTTACAGCCTCCACTCGATGCCAAGCTTGTGGTTGTGCCATGGGATTATCAGCCCCTGCTTCAAAGAGATGCTCAGCTAGAACTTCGCCATCCTCTGTCAATTCAATAAACTTGAGAGCTCCCTTCAAGACAGTAATTTTCCCCCAAGTCCCAACCTTGGTATTGTGTTTCTGCTGAACCGCCTCTGGCATGGTTTCTTTAGTCCACAAAGGCATGCGTTTATAGGTAACTAGTTTTTCCATCTTCATTCCTCTTTTTATCGCTGGTTGACTGCTTTCATCACGCGCGCGATGTCGCGGTTTTGCTCACGTCGCTTGATAGACTCCCGTTTATCATAGTCATGCTTCCCTTTGGCAAGTCCTAAAAGAAGCTTAGCATAACCATCTTTAATATAGACTTTTAGGGGAACCAAGGTCATTCCTGTCCCTTTGGTCTCTTGTTCCAACTTTTGGATTTGTTTCTTATGGAGCAGGAGTTTACGACGACGTTCTGGTTCTTGGTTCCAGATATTACCCTCTTCGTAAGGAGCAATATGGACATTGCTCAACCAGACCTCCCCATTTTTCACTTGGGCAAAACCATCCTTGAGATTGATTCGAGCTGCTCGTACACTCTTGATTTCAGTTCCAGTCAGGACCATCCCTGCCTCTAGCGTATCTACGATTGTATAGTCGTGGCGCGCCTTTTTATTTTGTGCGACGACCTTTCCCTCGCCCTTTGCCATGTTTGGCTCCTTTCTTAGCTACTTCCTTATAAAAAGGTTTCTTCCCTTTTTTCTTCTTGTCTTTTTGTGAATGCTTACGCTTATCATTTGAGCGTCCTGATTTTCTCTTGTCTTCTTTCTTATCTGAACGACGATTTGAACCACGCCCTCTGTCACTGCGATTAGACTGTTTCAAGCCTTTTTCAATCACATCAAACTCACTTGGGATATAAGAAAAATCAATTTCACCTGTCATCTTATCCGCTCTTTCAACTCGGATACGGATTTGTTGACCTACACGGAAGGTTGTTCCTGATTTCTCTCCACGAAGGGTCAAATCACGTTCGTTGAAATGGTAGAACTCAGGCAAATTGGTGATGTGAATCAAGCCTTCAACCGTATTTGGCAATTCGACAAAGAGACCGAATTTGACGATACTTGATACAACCGCATCGTACTCTTCGCCCATGTACTCTTCCATGTACTCAGCCTTTTTCATGGCTTCGACTTCACGCTCAGCCTCAATGGCACGACGTTCACGGTTGGAAGACTGGGTCGCAATCTCTGGAATCACTTGCTCAAAGTGCTCTGCTATTTCCTTAGAACGGCCGTAATCACGAATCATACGGTGAACAAGAAGGTCTGGATAACGGCGAATCGGACTGGTAAAGTGAGTGTAATAATCAGCCGCTAATCCATAGTGGCCGTGATTGTGCTCCGAATAGCGAGCCTGCTGCATAGAGCGAAGAAGCATCATGGACAATACATCTGCATAAGGTTCTCCCTCAACAGTACGCATGATGTCTTGGAGAGCTTCTTGGCTAATCTCACTGGCAGTCCCATAAATGCGCAAGCCAAAGCTCGAAGCATAATCAATAAACTTCTGAACCTTTTCAGCCTTAGGCTCCTCGTGAATTCGATAGATGAAAGGTAATTCCAGCTTGCTAAAATGCTCGGCAACTGTTTCATTAGCCATCAGCATAAAGGACTCAATCATGCGCTCGGCAACACCACGCTGACGAAGAACGATATCAACGGGTTTGCCTTGCTTATCCACTAAAATCTTAGCTTCATTGGTATCAAAATTGAGGGCTCCACGTTTCACACGCATGTTTTCTAAAGTTTCATGAAGCTTGGCCATGAGTTCGATACTTGGAACAATTTTCTGATATTCTTGTCTCTTTTCCACATCGCCCGCTAAGATATCATTGACATCGCTATAGGTCATACGGAAGCTAGTCTTGATAACCGTTTGTGTGATGGTGTAGTTGACTACACGACCATATTTATCAATCTCCATAATGGCAGACTGGGTCAGACGGTCAACTTGAGGATTGAGGGAGCAGATACCATTTGACAGTCGTTCTGGAAGCATTGGGACCACACGGTCTGTCACATAGACTGAAGTCGCACGATTAAGGGCTTCCTTGTCAAGAGCAGAACCTTCTGTCACATAATAGGAAACATCTGCGATGTGAACACCAAGCTCCAGATTTCCATTTTTCAAGGCCTTGATATGCACCGCATCGTCCAAGTCCTTGGCATCTGCACCATCAATGGTAAAAGTAATCTCATCTCTCAGATCCAGACGGCCTTCCATATCCTTTTGAGATGGAAGATCAGGCACACTTTCTGCTTCCTTGACAACAGCCTCTGGAAATTCTGAGACAATGTCCATAGACTCCAAAACCTCAAGAACATCAATTCCGACATCCGTTGAATGCCCAACCACATCGAGGACACTAGCGACAAAGAAATCATGTTTCTTGCTTGGGTATTTATCGATAAAGACCTTGAGAACTTCTGTTCCCTCTAGTTTAAGGGCTGGTTTCTTAACATAAATCGGTTGACTGATTTTCTGATTCTTTGAACGGATGTAGCCAGCATACTTGGGCTTTTCCTGATCTAGAACGATTTGACCGACAACAGTTGTCAAACTGTGTTCTAGAATATCGATAATTTTGGCTTCTGCTGCTGTTCCCCTATTGCGGTCAGCGACTTTCTTGATGACAACCTCAACGGTATCACCATCAATAGCATAGTTGACATCATTTTTCCCTACAAAAAGGTCGTCCTCCTCGCCTTCCAGACTGACAAAGCCAAAGCCATTTTTATGGGCATGAAAAATCCCCTTGAGAGTAATCTCGTGTTTTTTCTTGACTTCCAAAGTCAAAGTTCCATCTTCTTCAAAGCGTATCTGATGCTTTCTTTCCATTAGGGACAAGGTTTTAATCAACTCACGAAAATCCTTGGATCCGGCTTTTCCCAAAGCCTGAGCCAAGTCATTGACAGTTACCTTTCCCTTATCTTGTAAATATTCTTTTATTCTATCTTTCATATTTTCTTTCTAGATTTTTTCTTTTCTTTTACTGCAAAACCTTCTTAAACATCCTTTAAAAATAAAAAGAGGCAAAGACCTAGTCCTGCCCATTATTTTCTTATCTACTTGATAATACCGTCAATGCTAAGGCAATGGCTAGCCAGAAAAAGACTAAAATCCCTGTCAAACGCTGCATTACAGCTTCAAAACCGCGTGCTTTACTGCGTTCAAACAAATCACCTGAGCTGGCATCAAATACATTGCTGGATTGGTTTTTGGTTGGTTGCATGAAAATTGCAATCACAATCACAACAGATAATACTAATAAAATGGTTAATAATAGGTTATACATATCAAACTCCTTAAAATCCTTATTATTTTACCATAAAATCTACTTAGATTCAAGATGTAGGGTTACTTTTCTTTCCTTGGGACAATACTTTAAAACCTCAATCTTGTCTGGATGGGTTTTTGAGTTTTTACTAGTTAGGTAATTGATACTGCCACAAGAGGAGCATTTGAGATTAATTTTTACTCGCACTAGATTTCCTTTACTTTTAATAATGTTCGAAATTGAAGCAGGTTAAAGAGACAACTAAAGGCAACACAAAGGCTTGTCGCATAAAAGACAGCATGGTAGCCAAATTGACCTGCTACTGCAGAACCTGCCATAGGTCCGATAACTCCACCAATATAAAAAACTTGGTTGGAGGAGTAAATCCTTGAAATACCTGATTTTAGAGTTATCTTACTGACTTCCGTCAAGTAGAGAAAGTACTTGTGTTAGAAGTTGATCCTGATTGCCATTGTTGTCTAGAACATGGCTAGCCAAATCTTTCTTTTCTTCTAAAGGCCACTGGGCTGCCAGACGAGATTCAGCTTCATCTTTGGACAAGTGGTCTCTTTTCATTAAACGTTCTACTTGGACATCTCGGTCCACATAGACCAAGCACGTCTCATCAAACCAAGCGCTGTAGTCCTGCTCAAAAAGTAGGGGAATATCCATGAAGAAAATCTCTTCTGTCTGAGCAAACTGGTCTCTCAAAATAGCCAGTTCTTCACGGATAATCTCTCCTTGGATTTGCTTAGACCATTCTCGTTCTTGAGGATTTGAAAAGATGAGACTAGCTAGGAGAGGGCGATTAAGTGCTCCGTTTTCTAAGATAATTTTTTGACCAAAATGCTGGACTAGAGCCTCAAATAGACGACCACCAGGTTTCTGTAACTGGTGGACGACTGCGTCAGCATCCACCACTTGAAAACCTTGCTCTCTTAGAAAATTTGTCACAGTTGACTTACCAGAGGCAATTCCTCCTGTGATTCCAATGATTTTTCCCATCAGTCCCTCCTTTGACAGTTTGGACAAAAGTGGGTGCCTCGTCCGCCTAGTTGTATTTTCTCAATCACAGTTCCACAGCGTACACATTTTTGACCAGCCTTGTCATAGACCTGATGAAAATCCTGCATGGTTCCATCTTCTCCAAAGGCATTGGTATAGGTCCGAATGGTTGAGCCGCCTTTTTCAACAGCCTGCCCCAAAACAGAAATGGTCTGGTCATGAATGGAAGTCGCTTCTTCTGCTGTCAAAGTCTGGGAAGGTCTAGCTGGATGAACCTGAGCTCGCCAGAGGACTTCATCCACATAGATATTGCCAAGTCCAGCTACCAAAGTCTGGTCTAGGAGATGGGATTTGATAGGCTTTTTGGACTTGGCTAGGGCAGCTTGAAAGACCTGCACATCAAAGTCTTGTTCGCTTGGTTCAGGACCTAATTTTTTAGAAATAAAGTAGGCGTCTAAAAGGTCAGGAGTCAAGAGTTCCATAGTACCAAACTTGCGTACATCCTCATAAACAAGCGTGCCCCCATCTTCAAACTGGAAGAAAACATGGGCATGCTTGCGTTCAGGAACCTGGTCCGGATAATAAAAATACTTGCCCTCCATACGCAAATGGGAAATCAAGACCTTGTCTGTCAAGTAAAAAAGCAAGTATTTTCCACGCCGTCCCATTGACTCAACAACTTGACCAGGCAGTTCCTTTTGAAATTGGTCCAAATCCGTTTTAATCATCTTGGGATAGCGAATTTCTATACTCGAAATCTTCTTTCCCAAAATCAATTTTTCTAAGCCACGACGAACCGTTTCAACCTCTGGTAATTCAGGCATAAGTCCTCCTTCTGTAAAAACAAGAAGCAGGCATGAGCCCACCTCTACTTAATATTCTTTTTCATTATAGCCAAAGTCAGCCAAATCTAGTTTTTTATCGCGCCAGTTTTTCTTGACCTTGACCCATGTTTCTAGGAAAACCTTGTCTCCTAGCATGAGTTCAATATCACGACGGGCCATACTACCAATTTTCTTAAGCATAGCGCCACCTTTACCGATGATGATCCCTTTCTGACTATCGCGCTCGACCATGATGGTTGCACGGATGTGGACCTTGTCTGTCTCTTCATCTCGTTTCATAGAATCAACCACTACAGCAACTGAGTGAGGAATCTCTTCACGAGTTAGGTGCAAGACTTTCTCGCGAACCATTTCTGAAACCAAGAAACGTTCTGGATGGTCTGTGATTTGATCAGACGGGAAATATTGGAAACCTTCGTCCAGATTTTCACTCAAAATATCAACTAGACGAGACACGTTATTGCCCTGAAGGGCTGAGATAGGAACAATTTCCTTGAAGTCCATTTGATTACGGAAATCATCAATCTGAGACAAAAGCTGGTCTGGGTGAACCTTATCGATCTTATTCACAACCAAAATGACAGGAACTTTGGCAGCCTTGAGACGCTCGATGATCATGTCATCTCCCTTACCACGCGCTTCATCCGCAGGTACCATAAAAAGAACTGTATCCACTTCACGAAGAGTGCTGTAGGCAGATTCGACCATGAAATCTCCGAGAGCCGTTTTAGGCTTGTGAATCCCTGGCGTGTCGATAAAGACGATTTGCTCCTTATCGGTCGTGTAAATTCCCATGATTTTGTTGCGCGTTGTCTGCGCCTTGTCACTCATAATTGCAATCTTTTGCCCCATAACGTGATTTAAAAAGGTTGACTTCCCAACATTGGGACGTCCTAAAATGGCTACAAAGCCTGATTTAAAAGTCATAATTTCCTCTTACTGTTTAAAATATTAGATCCCAGATTCGTGGGAGAAAAATCAATGCGCCTGTTAAGGCTGCGAAAAGAGAGACCACCAATACCGCGCCAGCCGCCATATCCTTGGCATTTTTAGCCAGCATGGAAAAGTGATAGTAACTGGCCAAATCCACCACATTTTCGATAGCAGAATTGATAATTTCAAAGGCTACTACCAAAAAAATGCTCAATAGGAGAAAGAGCCATTCGATTCGTGACACCTGAAAAACAAAACCTGCAAGGATGACCACTAGAGCCGTCACTGCATGTTTTCGCATATTGCGTTCTTCCTTGATAGCAGTAAAAATTCCTGTGATAGCAAATTCTAAACTAGATATCAGGTCACGATTTTTCCATTTTCGTTTATTGTCTTGTGAGTCCATAGGCTGTCAAAATTTCTTCTTGTAAACCGAACATCTCCGCTTCTTCTTCCGGAGTGTAGTGATCATAGCCGTTGATATGTAAAAAGCCGTGTACTGCCAAGAAGCCCATCTCACGCTCAAAGCTGTGGCCGTATTCCTCAGCCTGCTCATGAGCCTTATCGATAGAGATAAACAATTCCCCAATATAGGCATCAAACTCAGACATCATCTCTGCCAATTCTGGATTTTCAAGTAAATCCTCTTCATCAAAGGCAATATCCAACTCTGGTTTATACTCAAGGCTGATGACATCTGTTGGACGGTCGGTGTCACGGTACTCCAAATTCAGTTCATGACTACGCTCATTAGTCACAAAAGTGACTGCCATCTCCTTGTCTTCTTTTCCTAATTTTTGGGCTGCAAATTCCAAAATTTCTTGGGTTTGTTGCAACATTTCTTTTGAAACCTGACCAGTTTCATCTACCATTTCAATATACATGTGCTTCTCGTTTCTCTTTACTTGGCTTTATTATACCACATTTCCATGATTTTATTCTACCTTTTTGATATAATACTATGGAATACAATCACAAGGAGAGAACGATGTCATTTGACGGATTTTTTTTACACCACATGGTTGAGGAATTGCGAAGAGAGTTAGTGAATGGTCGCATTCAGAAAATCAATCAACCTTTTGAACAAGAGTTGGTCTTGCAAATCCGCAGCAATCGCCAAAGTCATCGCCTGCTCCTTTCTGCCCATCCAGTTTTTGGTCGCATTCAGCTGACCCAAACAACTTTTGAAAATCCTGCCCAACCTTCTACCTTTATCATGGTTTTGAGAAAGTATTTGCAGGGTGCCCTGATTGAGTCGATCGAGCAAGTGGAAAATGACCGTATTGTGGAAATTACGGTTTCTAATAAAAACGAGATTGGAGACCATATTCAGGCTACCTTGATTATCGAAATTATGGGCAAACACAGTAATATTCTACTGGTTGATAAGAGTAGTCACAAAATCCTCGAAGTCATTAAACACGTTGGCTTTTCACAAAATAGCTACCGCACCTTGCTTCCTGGGTCGACCTACATCGCTCCGCCAAGTACGGAATCTCTCAATCCTTTCACGGTCAAGGACGAGAAACTCTTTGAAATCCTGCAAACACAGGAAACAACAGCTAAAAATCTTCAAAACCTCTTTCAAGGTCTGGGACGCGATACGGCAAATGAATTGGAAAACATTCTAGTTGGTGATAAACTTTCCACTTTCCGTAACTTTTTCAATCAAGAAACCAACCCTTGCTTGACAGAGACTTCCTTTAGTCCAGTTCCTTTTGAAAATCAAGTGGGAGATACTTTTACCAGCCTTTCTGATTTGCTGGACACCTACTATAAGGACAAGGCTGAACGCGACCGCGTCAAACAGCAAGCCAGTGAACTCATTCGTCGTGTTGAAAATGAACTTCAGAAAAACCGCCAAAAACTCAAAAAACAAGAAAAAGAGTTACTGGCGACAGACAATGCTGAAGAATTTCGCCAAAAAGGAGAATTGCTGACAACCTTCCTCCACCAAGTGCCTAACGACCAGGACCAGGTTATCCTAGACAACTACTACACCAATCAACCGATTACGATTGCGCTTGATAAGGCCTTGACTCCCAACCAGAATGCCCAACGCTATTTTAAACGTTACCAGAAACTCAAAGAAGCTGTCAAATACTTGACTAATCTGATTGAGGAAACCAAGGCAACCATTCTCTATCTGGAAAGTGTGGAGACCGTCCTCAACCAAGCTGGACTAGAAGAAATCGCTGAAATCCGTGAAGAATTGATTCAAACCGGCTTTATCCGCAGAAGACAGCGAGAAAAAATCCAGAAACGCAAAAAACCAGAACAGTATCTGGCCAGTGATGGCAAAACCATCATCTATGTCGGACGAAACAACCTGCAAAATGAGGAGCTAACCTTTAAAATGGCCCGCAAGGAGGAACTTTGGTTCCATGCAAAGGACATTCCTGGAAGCCATGTTGTCATCTTAGGAAATCTTGACCCATCCGATGAAGTCAAGACAGACGCGGCAGAACTAGCCGCCTACTTCTCTCAAGGTCGCCTGTCAAATCTGGTTCAGGTAGATATGATTGAAGTCAAGAAACTCAACAAACCAACTGGTGGAAAACCAGGCTTTGTTACTTACACAGGACAAAAGACCCTCCGTGTCACACCAGATCCAGAAAAAATCGCATCCATGAAAAAATCCTGATTTTACTTGAAATCAGGATTTTTATAGTAGATTGCAATAAGATATAAACAAATCAATTAGGAAAGTCAAATTAATTTCTAGAAATATTTTAGCAGTCACAGCGTACTATTCTAGATTCAATCAACTATAACTTACTTCCTTGACAACTTTGTTCATCAAGAACAGATTGATTGCAGTTTATCTCATAGACTCTTTTACTTCCTTGCGTAGATTTTCTAGACTGCTGATGCCATATTTATCCATAACCTTTGGTAGATTTTCGATGATATCAGGACAGGCATATGGATTGGTAAAATTGGCTGTTCCAACTCCGATAGCAGAGGCACCAGCCAGATACATTTCTAGGGCAGCTTCAGCCGAATCCACTCCCCCCATTCCAATGATAGGCAGGTCTGTTGTTTGGGCAACTTGGCGGATGAGTTTGAGGGCTACTGGAAAGACTGCTGGACCTGACATTCCACCCGTTCCATTTGCCAAGATTGGTTTGCGAGTTTTGAGGTCAAAGCGCATACCGACTAAAGTATTGATCATGGTTAAGCCACTTGCTCCTGCATCCTCTGCTGCCTTTGCGACAGTAACGATATCCGTCACACTAGGGGTCAGTTTGACATAAACTGGCACATCTGAGGCTTCGACAGCTGCTTTCACCACATCATAGGCTAAATCTGGATCTTGACCAATCAAGAGTCCATGATTACAGTGATCTACATTGGGGCAAGAAATATTGAGCTCAATAGCCTTTACATTGGCTGCCTTAGAAATACCATGAGAAACAGCTGCATACTCTTGTTTTGAAAAACCAGCCACATTGGCAATAATAGGAAGATTTGGATATTCTCTTTCCAGCCACGGTAGCTTTTCAGCCAAAACAACCTCTAAACCAGGATTTTGCAAGCCGATTGCATTGAGCATGCCAGCAGGTGTCTCAGCAACTCTGGGAGTTGGATTGCCAAAGCGTGGTTCAAGGGTTGTCGCCTTGATCATAATAGAACCTAAAAGGTCTAAATCATAGTACTTGGCATACTCTTGTCCAAAACCAAAACAGCCTGATGCTGGAATAATCGGATTTTTCAAATCCAAGCCTGGTAGAGAAACTTGTAAACGATTTGTAGTCATGATTTTCTCCTTACAATACAACTGTTCCTGTGCGGAAAACAGGGCCATCTTCACAGACGCGTTGACTAACCGTCTCGCTTTCTGGCACTTTTAGGACGCAGGCATAGCAAGCCCCCATACCACAAGCCATACGAGATTCCAAAGATAGATAGGCTCTTGGGTGGTCATAAAAGGTTTGATTGATATACTTCATCATTCCAGGCGCCCCACATGAGTAAACAGCATCAAATTGATTGTCTAAATCCTTAATGACAACGGAAACATTTCCCTTGATACCATAAGAACCATCATCTGTCGTTACAAAGACTTGACCATATTGAGCTAATTCTTTTTCAAGGATAACAGCATCCTTATTAGCAAAACCGAGAACTATCACTACTTTCACACCACGCGCATGCAATTCCTTGGCAACCTCAAGCAAGGGCGGAACACCAATCCCCCCACCAACAAGGAGAACCTGGCTCTGCTCATCTAGGTCAGACAAGTCAAAACCATTCCCCTGAGGACCCATCACATCAAGAATATCTCCCTGACTTAAGGTTGAGAAAATAGCTGTCCCAGCTCCCTCAATCCGATAAATGAGATGACACTGTTTCTTAACCTTATCGATAGACGAAATTGAAATAGGGCGACGCAAGAGATGGGCGTCATCAGGCACACGCAGATGAAGAAATTGGCCTGCTCGCATAGCTTCAACCATTTCCCCTTCTAGAACTAATTCAAAGATTTTTGGCGCGATTTCCTCCTGTGCAACCACCTTCATGGTTTCCAATCGAATTGCACCCAAACGTTTCTTACATGTGGGATTCATGACTTTTCCTCCTTAAATTTTAAGGGGACCAGACAAAGAAAAGACCTTGCTAGTGCAAGGCCTCAGTTAAAATCGTACAACAGAAGAGAGCACACTCAAAAAGTCTCCTCTAGAAAATTGCACTATTCTTTTATCTGACACCTTGTGAGTCTCTCTGGACTCCCCTTAAAGGTTAAATTTTTACTAGTATACTCTTTCAGATAAAAAAAGTCAAGTAGAAAACGAACATTCTACTTGACTTCACGAGATTATTTTTCACGAATGACTTCGACCTTGTAGCCATCAGGGTCTTTGACAAAGTAATAGTTTGGTGCAGTTCCTGGTAGACCATTTGGCTCAGTCACTTCATAGCCTTTGGCACTGTGCTCTTGATGAAGAGCTTCAAGATCAGGTGTACTGAGGGCGATATGGGCAAACCCATCTCCAACCACATAAGGACCATGATCGTAGTTATAAGTCAACTCCAACTCATAGTCGTCACCCTCAAGTCCTAGATAGACAATTGTGAAGGCATGGTCTGGAAAATCTCTGCGACGCAATTCTTTAAAACCAAAAGCATCTTGATAAAATGCGATTGATTTTTCAAGATTTTCTACTCGCAAGCAAGTGTGTAGCATTTTTGAAGCCATTTTTTTCTCCTTTATTTTTAAAAAGACTGGGACAATCCTGTTCCAGTCTCATCAGTTATTATTTACCAAGTTTTGCTTTAGCTGCATCTGCAAGAGCTGTGAAAGCTGCTGCATCGTTAACAGCCAAGTCAGCAAGCATTTTACGGTTAACTTCGATCTCAGCCAATTTCAAACCATGCATCAATTGTGAGTATGAAAGTCCGTTCATACGAGCTGCCGCATTGATACGTGTGATCCACAATTTACGGAAGTCACGTTTCTTTTGACGACGGTCACGGTATGCATAGTAGTAAGAGTTCATTACTTGTTCTTTTGCAGTACGGAACAAGATGTGTTTAGCTCCATAGTAACCTTTTGCTAATTTAAGAATACGTTTACGACGTTTGCGTGATACAACGCCACCTTTAACACGTGCCATGTATATTTCCTCCAATATTTCCTAGAATTCTTTACTTACAAATACGCGATTATTTCAAGCGAGTAAGCATTGCTTTGATACGTTTGAAATCTCCTGAATGCACCATAGATGCTTTACGAAGATGACGACGTTGTTTCTTAGTTTTTCCGTGGAAACGGTGAGAAGTGTAAGCACGGAAACGTTTAAGTCCACCAGAACCTGTACGTTTGAAACGTTTAGCTGATGCGCGGTGTGTTTTTTGTTTTGGCATGATTTTTTCTCCTTTATTTAACTTTCTGACAATTATTTTTTGTCAGTCGCTGGCGCCAATTGCATGAACATTTGACGTCCATCCATTTTAGCACGTTGTTCGATGATGGCAATATCTTGAGTTGCTTCAGCAAACTCGGCTAAAACTTTTGCACCAATCTCTTTATGGGTAATCATACGACCCTTAAAGCGAATAGATACCTTAACTTTATTTCCTTTTTCAAGGAATTTGCGTGCATTGCGAAGTTTTGTATCAAAGTCACCCTTGTCAATAGTTGGACTTAGACGAACTTCTTTCACAGTAACAACACTTTGTTTTTTACGTTGTTCTTTTTGCTTCTTCTGGTACTCAAATTTGAACTTACCGTAGTCCATAATTTTTGCAACAGGCGGTTTGGCTTGGGGTTGAATCAATACTAGGTCAACATTAGCATTATCAGCCAAAGCTTGCGCTTCACTGAGTGGCTTAATGCCTAGTTGTTCTCCTTCAAGACCAATCAAGCGAACTTCACGTACACGAATCTCATCATTGATGAATAAGTCTTGCTTTGCTATGGTTTTCACCTCTTTTGTTTTATTAGAGAAAAACAATAGCGGACTCGTAAAGATACAAGCCCGCACGTTATGATAGCGTTTCTTAGAAACTTTTCATCCGTAGGGCCAGGCAACTTAATGTCACAAGGCGAGAAGCTCTCACTTCTGCTTTTCTCAACTTTTATATGATACCAAGTTTTCTAGCCCTTGTCAAGATAAAAAGTTATTTTTTTGAAAAGTTTGTGTTTGTATTTTTCATTGATTTCCTAATCAAAAAGAGAGAATCAAGTTGATTCCCTCTCTATGTTAGTTTTTACTTATTTTCCCTATAGGAAAGCTAGGATCTATTAAAAAATTCTTTTTTCTGTGAACTTCCCCATCTTTCGATAAATAGAATCCCCACTAACAAAAGGATAATCAGGCAAGGAAGTAAGACTATCCCCATGCTCCAATTCAGATTGACATTATCAATTTGCTTAGGTAATCTTCCAGACAAAATCTCCACTGAACGCAAGTAAGTAAAGGGAATCAGATGTGCAATCCTTTGAAGAGGCTGAATTGTTTGGATGCCAAACAATAAGCCAACAATCCCAATGAGTGAAAGAAAAAGGACAGGCATTTTTTGCTTGAAAAAGTAAGCAATCAAGTACACTACTTCCACAATGACGATAAAGGCTAAGAAAGCTAAGAACAAGCCAGGAAATAACACATCTTGTATCTTTCCAATAGTTACCTCTTGATTCACTAAGCTATAAATCGGGTAGGGATAATCTAACTGTCCAAAACCACTTATCAGACTTCCCACTAGAAAAGAAAATCCGCTGATTCCGATAAACAGTACAGTTACATAACCCACTCCAACTCCAAGAGAGGACATTGCAAATGTCACTTTTGAAAAAGGATATAACTGAGCTGTGTCCAGATGATTTTGATATCTTTCTGCAAATAGTTGCGTTAGCATAAAAATAATAGCAATCACAAACAAGGTTGGGATGATAGCCTCTAAAATCCAGATAATCTGATCAATCCCGTGGATCGGAAACTCCAAAGTATGTGCTTTTATGTTCAAGGGATACAGGGCTTGGTAAATCTTTCGTTGGCGGTCAACCGCCATTTTAAAGTCAGAGCTAACAGTCGGGTTATTTGATATCATTTCATAATTCTTCTCTTCATCTTGCCACTGCAAATAGTAAGCTTCTTTCCATCGCCCTTCTTTTAATAAAGTCAGAATTTCTGTCTTTTGAGTCGAATGATTTTTTTGCGATTCTAAATTAATTTTAGCAATCTGGTATTCCTCCGAGTTGGTATCAGATATTTGGGAGAGTTCCTCTTCATATTCATTGATGACTCTCTCATTTTTTACAAGATAGGTTTCCAACTCGCTCTCCAAGCTGACGGAGTTTGCAGTCTGACTATTAAAATAAAAGGTAACACCGAGTCCAGATACAAATAAAGCTAAGATAATCCAGTTTAAGCGACTTTTGAAAACTTTTTTTAATAAAAATAGACTAACATCTTTCATAAACTAAACCTCTTCTATCTGCCCCTGATGAATGGTTACTACTCTATCGCAGACATCAAGCAACTCTTCCTTATAGTGGGAACTTAAAAGAACCAGCTGTTCTTGTCTATCAATTTGTGCCAGCCTATCAAAAAACTTCTGTCGATAATACTCATCTAAGCCATTTGTAATCTCATCCATAAGCCAGCATTTCGCCTGACTGAGGAAATACATGGCAATCACCAAACGTTGCTTCATGCCTAAGGAATACTTGCGAATGGGAAGTCTGATATAGTCAGACATTTCCCAGTAATCAATTTCATCCCCCAAGTTCAGCCCTGACTTCCAGATGTTTTTGATAAGGCGAAGATAGTCCATTCCACTTAAGTTTCCATCCAGCCATTCAATACTCTCATAATAAAATAAAGAAGGAGGGGCTGCAATATTTCCACTACTTATAGGAATTAAATTGCTAATGGCACGGAACAGTGTCGTCTTTCCAGAGCCATTGATAGCAAGAATACCATAAATCCTACCCTTTTCAAATGTAAAATCAACATCTTGTAAAATGACTTGTCGCGTTTTTAAGGTCACATGAGTAAGCTGCAACATATCTAGCCCTCCTTTTTGGATTAATAGCCTCCGCTGTAGTAGTTTAGTACCTCATAACGATCGTAATTCCAGCCAGAACCAACTTTATACTCAGAATAGCTATCATAACGAGACTGTGATAGTTCGTACTATACTTTCCAATCATACCGATAAGTTTTAAGGACGCTCACAGCAGATACACTGGACTAAAAAAGACCAATAGATCATAAACTAACTAATTAAACGGTTTTTGCTAATTTTTAATGGTTTTATTGCATTTATATCTTTAATATTGAACACGCTTTCATTATATCGTTTTTATCATTATTATGCAACAGATTTTTGGTTTTTGTTTTCTTACTAATCTATAACAACTTTTCCTCCTATCGAATGCTTTCGATTTTCCAACTATTCCAACCCTTAAAGCGTATAGCCCCTTGCTGGTCAGTTCGATATACTTTGCTATTGATAGTTTCCAGTCGGGTCAAGGTTTCCTGATGAGGGAGTTTCGTTCGATTGCTCTTTCCAACTGAAATGAGAATCACCTCTGGTTTGAGCTGTTCTAAAAAGGCTGAACTTGATGATTGTTTAGAGCCATGTTGGCCAGCTTTCAAGACATCAATTTTCAAGTCTGGATAGTGCTTCAGCAAGCCCTTCTCTCCTTTCTCCTCCAAATTTCCAGTGAAGAGAAAGTTTTTATCCAAGAGTTTTCCATACAAAACCAGGGTATCTTCATGATCTCCAATTTTCCTTGGAGATAGGACTTCTAACTGACTTCCAAAAATTGGCAAGTTTTCTCCTTCTGTCACACTGCGCACCTTGGTTTGAGTTACCTGTAGTTCTGCAACAAATTCCTTCTGTTTCAGACTGCCTTTGGACACTAAAATTTCCCCTACATGGAATGCCTTGGTCACCTCCAGCAAATCTCCAACATGTTCCTTGTCCGTATTTGTCAAAATTAGCTGATCAATCTTGGCTACTCCTCGACTTTTTAGATAGGGGATCAAGCTTCTCTGTGCATTGCTGGTCGTCGCCTTTTCTTGCCATTTTTCGATTTTCTTATTAGATTCTGCCTTGCCACCGACATCTATGAGAATGGTTTTACCAGTTACATCCCGTAAGAAAATACTTTCACCTTGCCCCACATCCAGCATGGTGATTTCATTTTCCAGTGGATGCTTGGTCAAGAAAAAGAGACCCACAATAAGTAAGCTGAAGCCAGCTACTCTTTTGATATTTTTCCTCAAATCATAGACCAAAGCCAAGGAAATTAACAATAAGATTAAAAGCCATACATTGGGTTGTCCAAAGACCAGAGGCCTACTTGCCACCTGCGACACCAAGCGAATCATTCCCTCCAACCATTCAAAGATAAAATTCAGCTGAATGACTGGATAGAGAAAGGAAAGGGCAAATAAGATAGACAAGAGCGGTAAGAAGACCAAGTCAAATAGAAAGGAAAAGACAAAGGTCAAAAGGATGGACCAAGGTTGAAATTCCGCAAAATAGAAGGACAGAATGGGCAATATTCCCAAGGAAATGACTAGACTTTCTCTGGCAATAGCCTTAAGCCCCTCTCCTTCTTTGCTAGTCATGGTCAAGATAAAAGCATAAGCGCAGGACAAGACTCCTCCTGCTGTCAAGAAAAAGTTGGGCATGATAATAAAGAGGACAAGCACCGTCAGAGCAAAATTATCCAAGCCCTTAACACCATGTTGAGCCAGTAACTTTTGCAAGAGACTGCGAATGACCGAGGCTGAAAATCCAGTCAGGCCTGCATAAATAAGGGAAAAGGGATAAGTTAGCCATTTCAACTTTTCTTGGGTCAAGCCCAATCGCAAGAGAAGTTTCTTAAAGCCATCCATGAAAAAACCTACCTGCATACCCGACAAGGCAAAGAGGTGGATAATTCCTAAACTGGAATAAAGTTCATTCATCTCCTCAAAGTCGGTGTCCAGATGTCCTAGTAAGAGTCCTGTCATGTAGTTCCGCATAGGGTCTGGAAAATGCGTCTTAATCCAAACTACAGCCTTACGACGTAAACTGGACAGGTTTTCACCTGCATCCCAACTGCCAACCTTTTGAAGTGACTGGATTTTTTTGATATTGAGAGTCTGGTAAATTCCCTGAGTCTTCAAATAGGCTTGGTAGTCAAAACCACCAAAATTTCTCTGCCCTTCTGGTTCTGAAAGTTTTCCTTCTAGTTCCAAGTCATGAAGGTCTGTTAAAGTTTGAAAGGATTCTTTCTCCTCCTCGGACTGGAGTTTATAATAGACTTGGAAGGTGCGGTTGTCAGCCTTTCCACGAAAGGACAGACTGTCACCATTGACCTTAATAGTGTCAGGCAGAATCCGTACCCTTTCAACAGAATCCGCTAGGTTTTGACTAACTTGACTCTGTTGCCAATTTTGAAGCAGAAACCAGAAGGCAAAGATTCCACAAAACACTATAACTTTGCCTGCTGATTTCCAAGGAAATTGTACAAAGAGACAGACTAGCAGAAAAACAAAGCCAAGCAAAGCAAGATAGGATGCTGAAAAAATGGCATAGTAAAGCCAAAGTAATAGAAAACTCAGGTAAATTAGGGGAATAGGGAGTTTCTTAATCCACTGTAACATAATCTTTTAGCTTTTCTATGGTCTTAGCACCAATGCCAGAGACTTTCTTGAGTTCGTCGACCGACTTGAATTTCCCATTTGTTTCACGATGGTCGATAATGTCCTGAGCTCGTTTGCCACCTAATCCTTTGACCTGTTTAAGCTCTTCTAGACTGGCCTTGTTGAGATTGACCTTCTTTTCCTTGCTTGTTGAAGAAGTCGCTCCAGAACCTGACTGTTGACTAGCTTCTTCTCCCTTAGTTGGAACGTAAACCAGAGCCTCATCACTAACTTTCTGAGCTAGATTGAGCGACTTGCTATCTGCTTGATCTGTCAAACCACCAGCCTTCTGAACAGCATCATTAACTCGACTACCTACAGGCAAATCATAAATCCCTGGCGATTTAACAGCTCCCTTCACATCTACTGTGATTAGATCTTGTTCAACCGGTTCTTCCTTCTCTTCCTTCCTCACTTCCTTTTCGGATACCGAATCCTTGGAAACAGCGGTAACTTCAGCCTGCAAATTCGTTTCCTGGACAGGTGTTTGTGGAGCTGGCTTTAGCAGGAAAAATCCTCCTACAAGCAAACCCAGACCAGCACAGATGACAATGATTTTATACTCTTTGATTTTCTCGATAATTGCTTCCATATTTTCTCCTCTCTTAGATTATTCGTAAGAGGAAGAAAAAACAGTCGAAAATTTCTTCTCAACTGCTTATTTATTTGCAAAATAGTCTTCCTTGGTCAAGACATAATGAACTCTTGTCACGATTCGGCCTTCTTCATGCTGGTCCATACAAGCATAAGCTTCTTCGTGGGAAAAACGCATGCCTGATTTCTCCATGACCTTTCCAGATGCAGGATTGTCCTTATCGTGAAGGGCAATCAACTTATTCATCCCTATCTTCTCAAAAGCTAGCTCAATTACGGCACGATTGGCTTCTGTCGTCAATCCTTGATTCCAATACTTTTTATTGATAATGTAGCCAATAGCTGCCTTCTTAAGAACAGGATCAATCTTGTGCAAATCAATGGTTCCGATAAATTTGCCATTACTTTTTAGTTCTATTCCCCACCGTCCCAAGGGATTGGTCAAGTAGAACTGACCAATATTATTCTTGGTTTCTTCCAAGCTTTGATTGGTTGGAAAAGTGTAGCGCGTATTTTCTCTGTCCGAGGCATAGGCAAACATTGCTTCCGCATCATCCAAAGTTACAGGTCTAAGCAATAAACGCTCAGTCTCCATTATTGGATACTGGGATAGTTTTAAAAAGATTGATTCCATACTTCTCCTCCATTTAAAAATATTTTCTACCAGTCTAGCATAAAAAATAAATTACAACAAATTTTTCTTGCTTTTTAAAGCGGTTTCATATAGAATAAAATCATCACCTTATTTTAATAGATAATGTGATAAATCATTTACAACCCGTCAATAGAAAGGGAGTTTTTCTCTATGTTAATCGGAATTCCAAAAGAAATTAAGAATAATGAAAACCGTGTTGCCCTAACACCTGCTGGCGTCCACAGCTTAGTCGGCCGTGGTCATCGCGTCCTTATCGAAACAAATGCTGGTCTCGGTTCTGGCTTTACTGATGCTGACTATCAAAAGCAAGGAGCTGAAATTGTCACTACTGCTGGTGAAGCCTGGGCAGCTGAATTGGTCGTGAAAGTAAAAGAACCACTAGCTTCTGAATATGGTTACTTACGTGACGACCTGCTTCTCTTCACCTACTTGCACATGGCCGCTGCTCCAGAATTAGCAGATGCTATGTTGGAAGCAAAAACAACAGGAATTGCCTATGAAACTGTCCGTGATTCCCAAGGTCAATTACCACTCCTCGTTCCTATGAGTGAGGTTGCAGGCCGTATGGCAGTCCAAATCGGAGCTCACTTCCTAACCAAACAAGCAGGAGGTTCTGGCGTCCTACTGGGTGGTGTACCAGGTGTACCTAAAGGGAAAGTAACCATCATCGGTGGCGGTGTCGTAGGGACTCATGCTGCTCGAATTGCCCTTGGTCTTGGTGCTCAAGTAACCATCCTTGATATCAGTGCTAAACGTCTCTCCGTTTTAGAGGAGGTCTTTGGTCACCAAATTCAAACTCTCATGTCCAATTCATTTAACATCGAAGCCAGTGTGAGAGATGCGGATGTGGTGATTGGAGCGGTTCTCATTCCAGGTGCCAAAGCACCAAAATTGGTGACAGATGAGATGGTCAAACAAATGCGTCCAGGATCTGTCATCGTTGACGTTGCCGTTGACCAAGGTGGCGTTATCGAGACAGCTGACCGTGTGACAACGCACGATGAGCCTGTCTATGAAAAACACGGTGTGCTCCACTATGCCGTTGCCAATATCCCTGGTGCGGTTGCTCGTACTTCAACCATCGCTCTTACCAATGTCACTCTTCCTTATATCGAATCTTTGGCTGGCAAAGGATTCTCACAAGCAATCTCTGAAGATGAGGGCTTGCGCCAAGGTGTGACTACTTATCAAGGTCACTTAACCAGTCTTCCAGTAGCCCAAGGTCTTGATAAAAAACATACTCCAATTGACGAACTAGTCTAAAAGATCTAATTATCAGATAAAAGAAAGAGCAAGTCCAACTGACCTGCTCTTTTTTGCTATTCTGTTCCTTCTTGGCTTTCTTCACTCTCTTCATTTTTAACCGGTACTGGTTCATAGGCTCGGATAATCTGAGCGACAACCGGATGGCGAACCACATCCTTGGCTGAAAAATGAACAAAGTCAATTTGGTGAATATTCTTGAGCTTTTCTTGGGCATCAATCAAACCGGACTTGACGTTACGCGGAAGGTCAATCTGACTGATATCTCCATTGACAATCATCTTAGAATTAAAGCCTAAACGCGTCAAGAACATCTTCATCTGCATGATTGTTGTATTTTGGGCCTCATCGAGAATGACAAAGGCATCATCCAAGGTTCGTCCACGCATATAGGCAAGGGGCGCAATCTCGATAATTTCACGCTCCATAAGACGAGTCGTTTGGTCTTTTCCCAGAATCTGATACAAGGCATCATAAACAGGTCGAAGGTAAGGATCTACCTTCTCCTTGAGATCACCCGGAAGAAAACCTAGACTCTCCCCTGCTTCCACTGCTGGACGAGTTAGGATAATTCGCTTGACCTGCCCACGTTTAAGGGCTGTCACGGCCAAAGTAACTGCAAGAAAGGTCTTCCCTGTTCCTGCGGGCCCGATTCCAAAGGTCACATCATGCTGTTTGACACTATCCACATAAAGTTTTTGACCCAAAGTTTTGACACGAATAGTCTTCCCTGTATTGTCCTTGATAATTTCTTCTTCGTAAAGGGCGACAAACTTGTCGATTTCATCGTTTTTGACCATGCTAATCGCAGTGACCACATCTGGCGTACCAACGGTCATCCCACGATTTACCAAGACCATGAGGGCTTGAATAACCTGACGGGCTTCCTCACAGGCAGCTTCTTCTCCTAAAACCTGCACAATCTCCGTACGAGCATGAATCACCACATCAAGCTCTTCTTCCATCAAACGAAGATGGCGCTCATTGGAACCAAAAAGATGAAACAGGTCATCTGGATGACTCAGTTGAATGTCAATTGAATGTTCCTTCAAATAAAGAACCTCTCTAATCCTTTTATTTCTTTTTATTATAGCAAAGGGATGGAGAAATTACTAGCCCAAACCCAGTGAATCATGCTAGTGTTCTAAGTATTCCTGCCAGATGGCATCAAAGTCTCCTAGGTTGAAAGAGAAACTAGCATGCTCCTCCAAAAAGCGACTCACCTCATCAAAATCATCCGTGTGTTTTGGAAATGCTGACTCTTCAAAAGCGAGGTCTGCCAAGATGGCTTTGGGACTATTGCTTTTAGGATTGCGCTCAGTCATGAGCCAAGTGTAAAATGATTTTCTCATATAACTCCTTAAATCAACTCAGTCCCAAACTGGTCTTGTTTGATTTTACCAGCCTTCATCAAGCCACCGAGTGCTTTCTTGAACTGACCTTTAGAAATGCCAAAGGTTGCCTTGATGTCGTCTGGAGATGACTTATCATTTAAGGTCATGAAACCGCCATTGCTTTCCAAGTAGGTCAAAATCATCTGAGCATCATTTTCCAACATCTCAAAAGAACGTGGTTTAAGGGAAAGGTTCAAGGTACGGTCCACTTCACGGAAACCAATGACACGCGCATCTAGAACTTGCCCCAAACGTGGCTCTGCGTAGCGCTCGCTAGGATGGATAAAACCAAGCATGTTATTCTCTGGCAGGTAAACAAAAGTTCCTGACAACTTGAGACGGTAAACAATGGCTGGCCAGTTTTGGTTCTGCATATTGTTGTAAGCAGGACGAGCTAGACGTTGGAAGTCTTCTTGATAAGCCAAGAGGCCCCAGATACGGTCTTTCTTGTCCACTTCAAGACGGATGTAGAGTTGGTCGCCCTTCTTAGGCCAGAGTTCCTTGAGTTCAGGGAGGATATCGAGTGACACAACGATTTCCTTGTCAGGAAGACCTGTATCCACAAAGACACCCAAGTCCTTGCGTACTTCTGTGACACGACCCCAACCAAACTGATCCTGAGTGGCAGTGACCTCAAGTGTCGTCAAGCGGAGTTTTTGCTTCATATCCGTGTAAGCGAAACCTTTGACCGTGTCTCCTACCGTATGCTGACCTTCTTCCTTGGCAAGCGCATAGGTCTGGCCATCCTTTTGCACAAAGTAAAAACGGTCATTTTCATCGATGATGAGTCCAACGA
>CAUPZW010000027.1:0-26108 GCA_963515655.1 Streptococcus mitis | reverse complement strand
GTTTATAGCGGTTTATAGCGGTTTATAGCGGTTTATAGCGGTTTATAGCGGTTTATAGCGGTTTATAGATTAGTATTCTTGTCCAACATATAAAATAGCATTTTATTAAAGTCTATCAATCTATCTTAAATAACTCTTCTTTATGAAAAAGGTCAATTATATCGGTAAAAATAAGAAGTTCTCGTAACTCCTCGCATGGTACAAACTCAAAATCTTTTCTAATTGCTTGCCTGCTGATGGAAAAGGAGTTAAAACCATGAAAATTACACAACACACAAAAAAAGACGGATCAGCAGTCTACCGCTCTAGTATCTATCTTGGCATTGATTCTGTGACTGGTAAGAAGGTCAAGACTACCATATCAGCACGAACAAAGAAAGAACTCAAAAACAAGGTCACCCAGGCTAAGGTAAAATTTGAGAAAAACGGCTCTACACGGAAACAACACTCACATATAACAACCTATAGAGAACTTGTGGACTTATTTTGGCAAACCTACCAGCATACCATAAAGACTAATACACAGATAAAGATAAAAGGTTGCTTAAATAATTACCTCTTGCCCTCATTTGGTACTTACAAACTAGATAAACTTACTCCTGTTATTATCCAAACTCAGGTAAATAAATGGGCGGATGAGTACAATCAGGACGGAACGGGGTATAAAGAATACAATCATCTTCATGCCTTAAATAAACGTATTCTACAGTATGGAGTTTCTATTCAAGCATTAGACAATAACCCTGCTCGTGATATTGTCATTCCTAGAAAGATAACCAGAGATAAACAAGAAATTAAATACTTTCAAGATCAGGAACTTAAAAACTTCCTTTCCTATCTCGATAACCTGGGAAATACCTTTATCAATTTCTATGATACTGTGCTTTATAAAACGCTCCTAGCTACTGGTTTGCGTATTCGTGAATGTTTAGCCTTAGAATGGTCTGATATTGACCTGCAGAACGGAACTATTGATGTTAATAAAACACTCAACATCTTAAACCAGGTAAACAGTCCTAAGACAAAATCAAGCTATAGAGTTTTAGATATCGATCATAAAACAGTGCTCATGCTTCGTCTCTACCGAGCAAGACAAGCAGAAAACGGTAGAAACATTGGCTTAACCTATGAGAAAGTATTCTCTGATAGCTTTGACAACTATGTCAATACTCGAAAGGTTGATTATCGCCTACATAAGCACTTAAAAAACGCTAACTGTACTGACTTAGGCTTTCATGCTTTCCGCCACACTCACGCTAGTATCTTGCTTAATGCTGGCCTGCCATACAAGGAAATACAGACACGGCTTGGCCATGCAAAAATATCTGTAACTATGGACACTTACAGCCATTTATCAAAAGAGAACCAAAAAAGAGCAGTCTCATTCTTTGAAACTGCCCTCGAAAAAATAAAAAGTTCTTAAAAAAGTCCACAAAATAAAAAAAACGACACATAAAACCCTTATGTATCAACGATTATAGAATGATTTCGGTATAATTGACTATTATACCGAATTTTTCTCATTTTTAAAAGAAAAAGGGCGCTGGTAAAGGATAATCTTCACCAACTCCCTCTTTTTCTACTTATCTAAGCCTAATTCTGCTAAGATTTGACGTTTGTAGGCAATCTTTTGGACTTCCTTGTCCTCATCTTCAGACCAATCTAGTTTAATTTCTGAAACAATCTGCCCAGGACGATTTTTCAAGATATAGATGCGGTCACTAAGATTGAGAGCCTCCTCGATACTGTGAGTAATAATCAAGGTTGTTAGCTGCAACTGCTTGTGAATTTCAAGGTACCAAGCGTGGAGTTCCATCTTGGTCATCTCATCCAAGGCGCTAAATGCCTCATCTAAGAGAAAGAGCTTGTGCCCAAAAAGGTAGGTCCGGAGTAAGGCTACACGCTGGCGCATCCCCCCACTAAGTTCATGAGGATACTTGTCCCGTACCGCCGTTAACTGGAAGGTAGCAAGAATTTCATCCGCGCGGGCAATGGCTTCCGCCTTATCCACTTTTTGAATCAAGAGGGGCAGGATGATATTGCCAAGCACCGTCTTGTGCTCCAAGAGCAAATCCTTTTGCAACATATAACTCACGCGCCCCTTGGGATTTTCTTCCCCATCAAGGACGATTCTCCCTGACTGGACTTCTAAAATCCCAGCGATTAGATTAAAGAGGGTGGTCTTTCCTACACCACTTGGGCCTAGGATAGAAACCACTTCACCTGAAGTCACCTGCAGGTTGATGTCTTCTAAAATCCTCTCCTGACCATAGGCATAACTGACGTGTTCTAGTCTAATTTCTGTCATTATTTCACAAATTCATTAGTGAAGCCTTTGTCTGTCAAGTCTTCTTTAAGGATACCATTTTCTTTATCCCATTTGTAGAAGGCATTCCAGCGAGCTGCGTCAAATTGACCCCATTTTTCCTTGTCGCTTGCGTATTCTTTTGACAAGTATTTTTGAGATTCGATGACAAAGTCACGTTTTTCCTGAAGTTCAGGTGCATTCTTGATGAGGATATCTGCCGCTTCCTCTGGATGCTCCATAGCATATTGGTAACCTTTTTTGATAGCTTGGATGACTTTGCGAGCTTCTTCTTTGTTGTCTTTCAAATAGTCGTTGTTTGCGATGATAACTGGTGAGTAGTAATCAAATTCCTTGACGTAGTCTTTCAAATACATGAAGTTAGCCTCTACGCCTTGAGATTTAGCAAGAATTCCATCCCATCCATAGTAGATCCAAGCAGTGTCAAAGACTCCATTGGCAATCGGTGTGATCGAGTTTGAATCGTTATTTGGTACTTTTTCAACTTTTTCAAAATCTCCACCTTGAGATTCTACCAATGTTTTCAACATAGCAAGTTCAGTTGGGTCATTCCAAGTCCCGTATTTCTTACCAACCAAGTCTTTTGGACTAGCTACATTGTCAGATTTACGAGAGATGATTCCTGATGTATTGTGTTCAACAATAGCTGCAACGGCAGTAATTCCTGCACCTTTTTCCAATTTTTTAGCCATATAGTCTTGGAAATACACTGCAAATGGTGCCTTACCGTTAATAACCAAGTCAGAAGAACTTTCTTCTGGTGGCAATTTCAAATCAACATCCACTCCAGCTTCCTTGAAGTAGCCTTTTTCCTTAGCCACATAAAGCCCTGTGTGGTTGGTATTTGGTGTCCAGTCTAGGATAAAGTCAATCTTCTTGAGTTCTGCTTCTTTGTTGTCCTTAGAAGCAGTTCCTTGACCACAGGCCACAAGCACAACAGCTACAAGAGCTGTTAAAACAGTTAAAAACACTTTCCATGTTTTTTTCATTTTGCTTTCCTCTTTTCTTTTTTGAAACATTCTTATCTCACGAACGTTTCCATTTAATAACATATTTCTCGCTAATATCGACCAACTTCATACCAAGAAGACTGATAATCGATACCAGAATAATAATAGCAAACATGGTATCATACTGAAACAGTTTCTTGGACTGAATCATGTAAACACCTAGTCCTTCAAAGCCTCCCAACCACTCAGATACCACTGTTGTGATAAAGGCGTAGGAGACACTGACCCTCAGACCTGCATAAAAGTAAGGCAGGCTGACCGGGATTTTAAAATGCCAAAGGATTTGCCAAGGATTGGCCCGCATCAGACTAAACAAGGTCAGCATATCCTTGTCACAATGCCTAAAACCGTCCAAAATGCTGACGATGATAGGAAAGGTAGTCGTCAAGATAATCAAGACAATCTTGGGCAAAATCCCATAACCGAGCCACAAGACCAGGATAGGGGCTATGGCAATGGTCGGAATGGTCTGAACAACCACCATCATAGGGTAAATCAGGTCATTGAGCCAAGTCAAACTATCCATAAGTACAGCCATGAGACAGGCAATCAAGACTCCTAGAACCAACCCCAGTAAAGCCACTCTCAAGGTGGCCCAGCTATGGTGCCAGAGAAATTCTCTATCACGAACAAAGGCCTGAAGAATTTCAAAAGGTGTCGGCAGGATAAACTTAGGGAGAAGTTTAAGAAAACCTGCTAACTGCCAGATTGACAAGACTCCCAGAAAACCCAATAGACTAATGTGTCGTCTCAGTATACTTTTCAAGTTTCTCATCAATACTTAAAATCTCTCCTACATTTATTTTGACATTGGCAAAGACATTATCTGCCTCCTGCCCTGCCACTTCCAGCGCTTCTTTGAGAATGCGCATAAGCTCATCAAACTCCCCTTCCAAGACCGTTTCAAATGGTGTCACCACCATGGTCACTTCTTGAGCTTGCAGATAGGCAATGACCTGATCGATTACGTAAATCCGATCAATCCCCTGTGCTAGGGGTAAAACTTGCAAGGCGATGCTTGCTTTCATAAAAACCTCCTCTTCTCGTTTTCCTTTTTACAAAAAGAAAAACCTTTACCATATATGGAAAAGATCAAGAATAGACTAAGTATCGTTCCCTACGCTGGCATTACCCAGATCAGGTGCGGTCGAAGTTTAACACTTCCTCTCAGACTGTACACAGACTCCCATATATCGTATGGGCATATGATAGCGCAAAACAAAAAAAATGTCAAGGAAACTGCTTACAGAAAAAGTAGGAAAAATTTCCTACTCCACTTTTCTATACTCGTTCTCCATCACTATTTACTCTATAGCCATCCACCGTCGTATTGACAGCTAAGGCACCTGAAGAGTAAGAATAATACCACTTACCAGAGACTTGATACCAGCCTGTTTTCATTGCCCCTGAACCATCCAGATAATACCACACTCCATTTTCCTTTAACCATCCTGTCTGCATTTCACCAGATGATTTCAAATAATACCAGCTAGAACCATCCTTCAACCAGCCTGTTGATTTAGACCCATTTGATTTGAAATGATACCAACTACCATTTATTTTCTTCCAACCGACAGTCAGAACATCATTGGAACTATCTTCTGGTTGATTCTGCGATGAAGAAACCTCCTCTAACTGGATATAGCGACGACTTCCACTATAAGATATATAACTCAACCACTTGTAACCATCTTTTTCAAGTACCTGATCATAATGAACACTCTCACCTGGAGAATAATAGGCAAGTGAGGCTGCACTATCTAAAGGTTGATTTTTAATAGCTGCCTTATTCTTAAAATAATGAGTTCCTCCTGTCGAAGACGAAGGTTGACTATTGAATACTTTGCTACTACTTACTACATTACCTCCCTCCAAATCTTTAAAATGAATAAATCCTGTCATCGTATTCGCTTTTATAGTTCGTTTATTATAGGATCCTGTATAACCATAGTTGTATTCCTCAATTTCTATATTATCCCCCATTACATTTGAAACCCAGGCAACATGACCATATCCTCCTGCAGTAGACCAAGCAATAGATCCAATAGCTGGTGTATTATCTACACGATATCCTTCACGACGAGCACGATAGCCCCATTCATTCGCATTTCCATAAGCTCCTGTAATCTCAAAACCGTTGACACTACTCAATCGAAAGGCTGCAAATGAAGTACACTGACGAGAGTACATGCGCCACTTATCAATCTCCTGACTCCCATTTTTATAATAAGCAGGATAATCATCCCCACGCGCAATCGATCCATTTCCTCCGGAATAGGCATATACACTATCACTCGCTACTAGCATCAATCCTACTACTAAAAAAGGAACAACCTTTTTAGCTGATTTTCTAAAAGAAAATCCTGTCTCTGTTACTTTGAATGGTAAAACTTTCATTCTTCCTCCTTGAAAAATAATATAAATTGAAGATTACCTTCACTTAAATTATTCGGAGAAAAAAGAAAAAGTGAGAAAATTTCTCACTTTAATCAAGATAATGAATCAAATTCTTTTCCGTAAGGATATCTGAGTAAGTAAAGGATTCAACGTAAACATTAGCTTGTTTATCTCCTTCAACATTTCCAAATTCCACAATAAATAGGGATGGATAAACTTCAATTAACTTACCCAATCTATTTTTTTGGCGCTTACGCCCATTTTCCAAAGTCATTTCAATTACATGACCCTCATGCGCCTTGATTTCCTCTTTAATTTTTTTCATCTTAGCTACATCTGTAAATGCATCTGTCATCTTATTTCCTCCCTTTTTGAAATACTTGAAAATTTATTGTATTCTTTTTGGAAAATTAATTCCACTGTTCCACGAGCTCCACTACGGTTTTTCTCGATAATAACTTCTACCTTATTGTTTGGTATGCCTTCCTCTTCTTCACCACCACGCTCATAGTAGTCGTCGCGATAAAGAAAGGCTACGATATCAGCGTCCTGCTCAATAGACCCAGATTCACGAATATCAGACAAGACTGGTCTCTTATCCTGACGTTGTTCTACACCACGAGAAAGCTGACTTAGAGCGATCACTGGAACTTTCAGTTCTTTTGCTAGGATTTTCAACTGACGTGAAATTTCTGAAACTTCTTGTTGACGATTTTCTCGGCCTGTACCTGTAATCAATTGCAAGTAATCTATCAAAATCAAACCAAGATTGCCCGTTTCTTGAGCAAGTTTACGTGAGCGAGAACGAATTTCCGTAATCCGAATCCCTGGCGTATCATCAATATAGATACTTGCATTAGCTAGATTACCCTGAGCAATGGTATATTTTTGCCACTCCTCATCAGTCAATTGCCCTGTACGGATAGAATGGGATTCCACCAAACCTTCTGCCGCCAACATACGATCCACTAGACTTTCCGCACCCATTTCCAGTGAGAAAATAGCTACCGTCTTGTCCAACTTAGTCCCAATATTCTGAGCAATATTCAAGGCAAAGGCTGTCTTACCAACCGCAGGACGGGCTGCTAGGATAATCAACTCCTCCTCATGAAGTCCAGTCGTCATATGATCCAAATCACGATAACCTGTCGCAATACCTGTAATATCAGTCGTTTGTTGAGAGCGAGCCTCCAGATTTCCAAAGTTGACATTCAACACATCTCGAATGTTCTTAAAGCCACTTCGATTAGCATTTTCGCTGACATCAATTAACCCTTTTTCTGCCTGAGCAATGATTTCATCAGCTGGTTGCGAAGCCTCGTAAGCTTGATTGACAGACTCTGTCAACTTGGAAATTAATCGCCGTAACATAGCCTTTTCTGCAACAATTTTAGCATAATACTCCGCATTAGCAGAAGTTGGCACAGAATTGACAATCTCAACCAGGTAAGACAAGCCACCAATATTCTGTAAATCACCTTGATTATCAAGAATGGTACGAACCGTTGTTGCATCTATGGCATCGCCACGATCGGATAAATCGACCATAGCTTGGAAAATCAAACGATGGGCATACTTAAAAAAGTCCCGAGACTCAATAAATTCTCTCACAAAAACAAGCTTACTCTCATCAATAAAGATAGCCCCCAAAACGGATTGTTCAGCTAAGATATCTTGAGGTTGTACTCGTAACTCTTCTACTTCTGCCATCAGACTTCCCTTCCTTTTACAATCTTGTCAAGAAGGTGTAAACTTATCCTTCCTTCACACGAAGATTGATTACACTTGTGATATCTTGATAAATTTTCACTGGTACATCAATCAAACCAACTGCTCGAATCGGAGCTTGTACTTGAATATGACGTTTATCAATCTTAATTCCAAATTGCTTTTGCAATTCTTCTGCAATTTTCTTATTGGTAATAGAGCCAAAGGTACGACCATCTGGACCAACTTTTTCAACAAATTCTACAACAGTTTCTTCAGCTTCAAGTTGGGCTTTAATTGCTTTTGCTTCTGCAATCATCTCAGCGTGAGCTTTTTCTTCAGATTTTTGTTTACCACGAAGTTCACCTACAGCTTGGGCAGTCGCTTCTTTTGCTAGGTTCTTTTTGATAAGAAAGTTTTGCGCATACCCTGTTGGTACTTCCTTAATTTCGCCTTTTTTACCTTTTCCTTTAACATCTGCTAAAAAGATTACTTTCATTCTTCTTTCTCCTTTTCCTTTATTTCATTTAATACAATTTCTGTCAGTTTTTCACCTGCTTCTGACAAGGTTAAATCTTTAATTTGAGCTGCTGCCAAATTAAAGTGGCCTCCACCTCCCAGCTCTTCCATGATTCGTTGTACATTCAGTTTACTACGACTGCGAGCTGAGATAGAGATAAATCCTTGTGTATTCTTCGCAAGAACAAAACTCGCTTCAATACCTGACATAGCTAACATGGCGTCTGCTGCCTTACTAATAACAACTGTATCATAGCATTTCGAGTCCGTAGCCTCTGCTAACAATACATCAGAACCTAATTTACGCCCCTGTAAAATCAGTTCATTGACCTCACGATATTCTTCAAAATCTGTCGCAGCGATTTCTTGGATAGCAATACTATCACTTCCGCGCGTTCTGAGATAGCTAGCAACATCAAATGTCCGACTAGTCACTCGTGAGGTGAAATTTTTAGTATCCAGCATCATACCAGCCATCAAGACACTTGCTTGCATACGACTCAAACGATTTTTCTTAGAATTCTGGAACTGAATCAATTCCGTTACCAACTCACTGGCACTGCTTGCACCACTTTCGATATAAGTGATAACTGCATTGTCTGGGAAATCCTGATCCCGTCTGTGGTGGTCAATAACAATAGTTTGAGTAAACAAATCATAAAATTCTTTTGATAATGTTAAGGCTGTCTTTGAATGGTCTACAAGAATCAACAAAGAACGATTGGTCACCATCCCCATTGCATCCTTAACAGACAACAACTTCGTAACTCCTTCTTTTTCTAAGAATGTAACAGCTCGTTCAATATCCGGAGACATTTGTTCTTCGTCATAAAGAGCATAACTATTTTCAGTCACATTACTAGCAAATAACTGCATACCTACAGCAGAACCCAAAGCATCCATATCTAGATTTTTGTGACCAACTACAAAAACTTGATCTACACTTCGAATCTTATCTGAAATAGCCGTCATCATAGCGCGCGTACGAGTTCGTGTACGTTTGATTGAAGCAGCAGACCCACCACCAAAATAAACTGGATTTTTCGTTTCGTTGTTTTCCTTGACAACCACCTGGTCGCCACCACGCACCTCAGCCAAGTTCAAGTTGAGCAAAGCAACTTTCCCTATCTCATCATGATTTCCATCACCATAAGAAAATCCCATACTTAAGGTCAAAGGCAACTGTCTCTGTTTCGACTCTTCTCTGAAAGCATCAATAACAGAAAATTTATCATTCATCAATCCCTCAAGTACAGTATAGTCAGTAAATAGATAAAAACGGTCCATACTTACTCGACGGGAGAACATAGAATCTTTCCCAGCAAATTCTGAAACAAAATTGGCTACAAAACTGTTAATATGACTGATATCAGACTCTGATGTTTTATCTTCTAAGTCATCGTAGTTGTCAATAGAAACGATCCCAATCACAGGTCGACTCGTTACTAACTCAACAGTTGCTTCGTATTCTCCAGACACATCAAAGAAATAAAGAACCCCAGATACCTTATCCATATGAACCGAATAGCGGGTCTCACCCAAGGTAGCATAAGAACCGGGATTCCCCACAGAAGCCTTTATAATTGTTTGAATTAATGCCACATCAATCTCGCCCACTTCATTAGTCAAGATCAATTCAGCATAAGGATTAAACCATTCAATGTCACCTGAAGACAAGTCTAATTTAATGACTCCGACAGGCATCTGTTCTAACAAGGTCGTCAAACTTTCTTCAGCTTGGTGGTTTACATACTGAATTTGTTCTACTTCACTCCTTGAGTAGTACTCTCTTTGATGAATGAATAATAAAATATATGAACCCAAAATAAGTAGCAAAAGAAATAGCGTTACCAGTGTATTCGTTACAAAAACAAGTTGCACAGATAGCACTCCGAACGCCACTATTCCTAATATTAAGGGGAAAATAGGACTTACATAAAATTTTTTCATTCCAAACCTCTTGGCACCCATTATACCATAATAACCACCAAAAAGCGACTTTTTAAAAGTGTAATCAGTAATTCCATCCATTGTAAGAAAAAGGAGGTTTACAAATCAGTAAACCTACCTTTACACATATTGAAATTAAGATTCTTTAACTTCTAACAGACCAATTTCTCCATCTTCACGACGATAAATCACATTAGTTGTCTGATCTTCAACATCCACATAGATAAAGAAATCATGTCCCAACAAATCCATCTGTAAAATAGCTTCTTCCAAATCCATTGGTTTTAAATCAATTTGTTTTGAACGAACAACTCTAGATTGGACAACATTTGAATCTTCCACCAATGCATCTGTAAATAATTGACTAGTTGCTACCTTATTTTTATTTTTACGCTCGATTTTTGTTTTATTTTTACGAATCTGACGTTCAATTTTATCAGTTACAAGGTCAATTGAACCATACATATCTTGGGAAACATCTTCTGCACGAAGAGTTATAGAGCCAAGCGGAATCGTTACTTCCACTTTAGCAGTTTTTTCACGATACACCTTCAAGTTAACTCGAGCATCCAACTCTTGTTCAGCTTGAAAATACTTTTCGATCTTTTCGAGTTTAGAAACTACATAATCACGAATTGCTTCTGTTACTTCTAGGTTTTCACCACGGATACTATACTTAATCATATGAGTACCTTCTTTCTAAACATTTTTGTTTTTCTAATTTCATTATAACGCTTTCATTTTATTTTTGCAAATTTTTTCCTCATCTTACAAGGGAAAATGTTTTTACATCCTCAGCACCAGCATCTTCCAGCAGTTTCTTCACACGATTTATAGTTGTTCCAGTAGTATAAATATCATCTATAATCAAGATTTTTTTAGGAATAGTGACTCCACTTTTAACAAAGAAAGGAAGTCCTGTTGCCAAGCGTTCTGAACGACTCTTAGAAGAACTAGCTCGCTCTTCTCTTTTCTCTAATAAATCCAAATACTTGAATTCTGCTGCCTCTACCAAGCCCTCAACCTGATTAAATCCTCTATCAGCATATCTCTCCTTACTTAATGGAATGACTACAAATTGGTACTCTTTGTACTTTTTCAACTCCTCGCTTAAAAATGAAGAAAAAACTTTTCTTAAAAGGAAGTCTCCATCAAATTTATATCGACTAAAAAAATCCTTCATAGCTTGATTGTAAGTGAAAATCGCTCTATGAGAGACCTCAACCCCTTCTTTACACCAAAATTGACAATCTTGACACTTTGTTGACAATCCTGTTTTCATACAGTTGGGACAGTGCTCTTCTCCAATTCTCTCAAAAGTAGAATCACAGTCTGAACAAAGATAGGAGTCATCATTCCTCAGAAGTAAGAGACTACTAAAAGTTAAAATAGCCTTCATAGTCTGCCCACACAACAAGCACTTCATAGCCCCGCCTCCTTGTTCATCTGCTGAATTTCCTTAATTGCCTTCTTGATTGAAGCATTTAATCCATCATGGAAGAAAAGCAAATCTCCTGTTGGTCTATCCATGCTTCGTCCAACTCGTCCACCAATCTGAATCAAACTAGACTTGGTAAAAAGGCGATGATTGGCCTCTACTACGAAAACATCCACACAAGGGAAGGTAACTCCACGCTCCAAGATTGTCGTACTGATAAGTATTGTCAGTTCTCCATCTCGAAAAGCTTGTACCTGATCTAATCGATCTTCTGTTACAGAAGATACAAAGCCAATTTTCTCATTTGGAAATTGCTCTTGTAAGATTTCTTTTAACTGCTCCCCTTTCTTAATTTCTGAAGCAAAAATGAGTAACGGATAAGCTGTCTTTCTCTGCTTCTCAATATAGGACTTTAGCTTTGGTGACAACCGACTTTTCTCTAAACAGTGATTAAAATCGGATAACCAAACAGGTTTAGGAATAATCAAAGGATTTCCATGAAATCGTCTTGGCAAACTCAATCGTTTTAATTCTCCGATGCGAACCTTCCTATCTAACTCATCGGTAGAAGTTGCTGTTAAAAAGATTCTCAGCCCATTCTCCTTTACACTATTCTTGACAGCGTGGTAAAGCATGGGATTATCAACATAAGGAAAGGCATCTACTTCATCCACTATCAGTAAATCAAAAGCTTGATAAAATTTCAATAACTGATGAGTCGTCGCAACAACTAATGGTGTTCGAAAATAAGGTTCCGATTCTCCATGTAGGAGGGCTACCTCACAAGAAAAATCATTTTGAAGGCGCTTGTACAGCTCCAAACAAACATCTATGCGAGGACTAGCCAAACATACTGCACCACCCGCATTGATCACTTTAGCCACTACTTGATAAATCATTTCTGTCTTTCCAGCTCCTGTCACCGCATGAACTAAAGTTGGCTCTTGCTTGTCTACTGCTTGAATCAGTCCCTCTGACACCTTCTCTTGAAAAGGAGTTAATTGACCACGCCATTTAAGAACATCCTGTTTAGGAAAATCCTCCTGCGGAAAATAGTACAAAACTTGATCACTCCGAACTCGCTTCATCAGCAAGCATTCCCGACAATAGTAAGCACCGATGGGCAAATACCATTTCTCTAGAATAATACTATTACAACGTTGACAGAACAATTTCCCCTTCTCCTTTCTCATTGCGGGAAGCTTCTCCGCCAACTGACGTTCCTCTTCTGTTAATTCATTCTCCGTAAACAAACGACCGAGATAATTTGGATTTACTTTCATACTTCTTTATTCGTAAAAACCTAGCGCTTTAGATGATTTTTTAGTACAATTAAATCATGGAATTTAGAACAATTAAAGAGGACGGACAAGTCCAAGAAGAAATCAAAAAATCCCGCTTTATCTGTCATGCCAAGCGTGTTTATAGCGAAGAAGAGGCTCGTGACTTCATTACTGCCATCAAGAAAGAGCACTACAAAGCTACGCATAACTGCTCTGCCTTCATTATTGGGGAACGTAGTGAAATCAAACGTACAAGTGATGATGGTGAGCCCAGTGGTACTGCTGGCGTTCCTATGCTTGGGGTACTAGAAAATCACAATCTCACCAATGTCTGTGTGGTCGTGACACGCTACTTTGGTGGCATTAAGCTAGGCGCTGGAGGGTTGATTCGTGCTTACGCAGGCAGTGTCGCCTTAGCTGTCAAAGAAATTGGCATCATTGAAATAAAGGAACAGGTTGGCATTGCTATTCAAATGTCTTACGCTCAGTACCAAGAGTACAGTAACTTCCTTAAAGAACATGATCTCATAGAGCTTGAAACAAACTTTACAGATCAAGTCTATACGATGATTTATGTTGATAAAGAAGAAAAAGAAAATATTAAAGCTGCACTTATAGAGTTTTTTAATGGAAAAGTCACTTTAACTGACCAAGGTTTACGCGAAGTTGAAGTCCCTGTAAATTTAGTGTAAACAATGGATAATGCAGCGTTTCACTGATATTTTCACCGCTACTTTAATTAGCAACATAAAAAGGTGCTTATCAAGACCTACTAGAAAATGAAGCAATTCAAAAAGAAAACGGATAGTATTCTCCTTTACACCTATTTACTATAATTAGCTTGTCACAATCACTTAAAAATTAGTAGATTGGACCTATGATATAAAAAAATCCTATCACTTCGATAGGATTTCTATATTTTACAAATGGTATAAATAGCGTTATACTAGAAATATCTTATACAAAGAGGTATTCTTATGTCTATTTATAACAACATTACTGAACTAATCGGACAAACACCGATTGTTAAACTCAACAACATTGTGCCAGAAGGTGCTGCGGACGTCTATGTCAAGCTTGAAGCATTTAACCCTGGTTCATCGGTAAAAGACCGTATTGCCCTTAGCATGATTGAAAAAGCTGAACAAGATGGTATTCTGAAACCTGGTTCTACTATTGTTGAAGCAACGAGTGGAAACACTGGTATTGGACTTTCATGGGTAGGTGCTGCTAAAGGGTATAAAGTTGTCATCGTTATGCCTGAAACTATGAGTGTAGAACGCCGTAAGATTATCCAAGCCTATGGCGCTGAACTCGTCCTTACGCCTGGTAGCGAAGGAATGAAGGGTGCTATTGCCAAGGCTCAAGAAATCGCTGCTGAACGTGATGGTTTCCTTCCTCTTCAATTCGACAATCCAGCAAATCCAGAAGTACACGAAAGAACAACAGGAGCTGAGATACTAGCTGCTTTCGATAAAGATGGATTAGATGCCTTTGTTGCTGGAGTTGGTACCGGTGGAACGATTTCTGGTGTTTCTCATGCACTCAAATCAGCAAATCCAGGTATTCAAGTTTATGCAGTAGAAGCAGATGAATCTGCTATTCTATCTGGTGAAAAACCTGGTCCTCACAAAATTCAAGGTATCTCAGCTGGATTTATTCCTGATACACTTGATACAAATGCCTATGATGGTATCGTTCGTGTAACGTCAGACAATGCTCTGGCACTTGGCCGTGAGATTGGCGGAAAAGAAGGATTCCTTGTTGGTATTTCTTCAGCTGCAGCTATCTACGGAGCAATTGAAGTTGCTAAAAAATTAGGTACAGGTAAGAAGGTCCTTGCTCTAGCACCAGATAACGGTGAACGTTATCTCTCCACAGCACTCTATGAATTTGAAGTGTAGTCTCCTAAATACATTTAGCCCTTATTATAGGGCTTTTTATTTATACTCAATAAAAATCAAAGAGCAAACTAGGAAACCAGCCGCAGGCTGTACTTGAGTACGACAAGGCGACGTTGACGTGGTTTGAAGAGATTTTCGAAGAGTATTATACCTTGAAAATAGAAAACTCTCCCTATAAGAATCTACTGCATAATAAAAAGGAAGCAAATTTACTTCCTTTCTATAATTAGTTATTCAAGGCTGCTGCCATTGTAGCTGCAACTTCTGCTTCAAAGTCGTTTGCAGCTTTCTCGATACCTTCACCAACTTCAAAGCGAGCGAACTCAACTACTGAAGCGTTTACTGATTCAAGGTAAGCTTCAACTGTCTTGCTGTCATCCATGATGTAAACTTGTGCAAGAAGTGTGTAAGCTTGGTCAACTTTAGTGTTGTCAAGCATGAAGCGATCCATTTTACCTGGGATGATTTTATCCCAGATTTTTTCTGGTTTACCTTCTGCAGCCAATTCAGCTTTGATAGCTTCTTCAGCTTGAGCGATTACTTCATCAGTCAATTGAGCTTTAGATCCGTATGCCAAGTGTGGAAGAGCTGGTTTACCAACCATAGCACGGCTTTCATTATCTTGGTCGATAACGTGGTTCAATTGTGCCAACTCATCTTTAACAAATTGCTCATCCAATTCTTTGTATGAAAGAACTGTTGGTTTCATAGCAGCGATGTGCATTGAAATTTGTTTAGCAAGTGCTTCGTCTCCACCCTCGATTACAGAGATAACACCGATACGTCCACCGTTGTGTTGGTATGCTCCGAAGTGTTGTGCATCTGTTTTTTCAAGCAAAGCAAAACGACGGAATGAGATTTTTTCACCGATTGTAGCTGTTGCAGATACATATGCAGCTTCAAGAGTTTCACCTGAAGGCATTGTCAAAGCAAGAGCTTCTTCGTTGTTAGCTGGTTTTCCTTCAGCGATTACTTTAGCTGTAGCATTTACCAACTCAACAAATTGAGCGTTTTTCGCAACGAAGTCAGTTTCAGCATTTACTTCAACAACTGCTGCAACGTTACCGTCAACATAAACACCAGTCAAACCTTCTGCAGCAACACGGTCAGCTTTCTTAGCTGCTTTTGCCATACCTTTTTCGCGAAGCAATTCAATCGCTTTTTCGATATCGCCTTCCACTTCAACCAATGCTTTTTTAGCGTCCATAACACCAGCACCAGATTTTTCACGCAACTCTTTAACAAGTTTAGCTGTAATTTCTGCCATTTTGATTCTCCTATATTTTTTAAAAATAGGAGAGCCGGGCTAAGCCCCGCCCTCCTAGGTAATTACTATTTATTATGAATTAAGCGTTGTCGCCTTCTACAACTTCAACGATTTCTTCGATTGAGTCCGCTTGAGCTTCTGAAGCTGCAAATTCTGCTTCAACTGCTGCTGCATCTTCACCTTGACGTCCTTCGATGATAGCGTCAGCCAATTTAGCTGTGATCAATTTAACAGCGCGGATAGCGTCATCGTTAGCTGGGATGATTACATCGATATCATCTGGATCAGTGTTTGTATCAACCATCGCTACAACTGGGATACCCAATTTTTTAGCTTCTTTAACAGCGATTTGCTCTTTATGTGGGTCAACTACGTACATTACATCTGGGATACGAGGCATATCTTCGATACCACCCAAGAATTTTTCAAGACGTGCACGTTGTTTGTTAAGAAGTGCAACTTCTTTCTTAGGAAGAACTTCGAAAGTTCCATCTTCTTCCATACGTTTGATTTCTTTCAAACGAGCGATACGTTTTTGGATTGTTCCCCAGTTTGTAAGAGTTCCACCCAACCAACGGTGGTTGATGAAGTATTGACCTGAACGTACTGCTTCTTCAGCAACCGCATCAGCTGCTTGTTTCTTAGTACCAACAAACAATACAACTGCATCGTTAGCTGCTGCATCACGCATGAAGTCGTATGCTTGGTCAGCGTATTTTACAGTTTGTTGCAAGTCGATAACGTGGATTCCGTTACGCTCAGTGAAGATGTACTTAGCCATCTTAGGGTTCCAGCGACGAGTTTGGTGACCAAAGTGTACACCAGCCTCAAGAAGTTGTTTCATTGAAATTACTGCCATGAGTATTTCTCCTTTTTGTTTTTTTCCTCTTCTTGACTTCAACTCGCAAAACGACCCAAGGGCAACTGTTTCACAATTCATCAAGAATGAGTATTATCGTTCACACGACAATTTTCATTTTACCATACTTTTTCAATATTTTCAAGTTTTTTAAGAATTTTTTATAGAGACTATCGACACTAAAAAAGAGACTCTATTAAGTCTCCTTTTCTAATTAATCTGCATAAATATATGTTACAAAACCTGACGACGTAGTTGTCGGATTGAACCACCCACGATGATTTCCAAGCGTGCGATTACCAGCATAATTTGATTCTGACACTTGGATACGTGTTGTTGATTCTACAGCAGTGACTACCGCTACATGTCCATATCCACCATCATTCCAACATGCAATTGCACCAACTTGAGGTGTTGAACCTGTACGGAATCCTGCAGCAGCTGCACTTGTAGCCCACTGTGCTCCATTACCCCAATAGTCTCCAGCCCAAGGTGCTAATGTTTTAACTCCCCACGTACATTCTCCAATTGGATAAGTTGAAGCATTTGTACTGTATGTTGGGCGTTGTTTGACTGCCACAGGAGTATATGTTGTTGATTCCGAAGAAGCTACAGCTTGAACCTGTGCTGCAAAAGTCGTATTTCCAGAAGCAACAACTGTTTGTTGTTGACTTACTTGTTTTGCCTTATAAGCTGCTTCTGCCTCTGCTGCTGCTTTTGCTGCCGCTTCTGCTTCTGCTTTTTTCTCTAGCAAACTTGCTTTTTCATCTTCTGCTGTAGCTTTTTCAGCAGCAAGATTTAATTCTGCAGCCTTCAACTCAGCTTGTTTCGTTGTTAGAGCTTGTGCATCATCAGACAATTTCTGTTGATTTGCAATTACTGTATTAATTGCGTCATTGTTTGCCACTTGCTTCTCAGAAATTGATTTTTTATCTGCTTTTTGTTGTTCCAACATTTTGTTGTTAGCAGATACGATTTCATTCATTGCTGCTACACGTGAAATAGCTTCTGTAATTGATTTTGAGTTTACAATCGTATTGATGTAGCTAGTTGCAGCTCCATTTGTTTGAGCACTACGAGCTTGTTTTTCCAAAGAATCATTACGAGATACAATATTTTTAGAAAGTTCTGTAATCTCACTCTCAAGTTTTTTGGATTCTGCTTGTAATCTATCATTTTCAGCTTGCAAGTTAGATTGCTCAGCTTGAATAGCTGATACTTGCTCCTGAATTTGGTCAACTTGTTTTTGGGCTTCTTGTTGTTGTGCTGTTAAGGTACTAATTTTATTATCTTGAGCAGCAATTTTGTCATCAGTAGTTTCTGCATGCGCAGTTGTTAAAACAGCTACTTGAGAAACCATTACTGTACTTAATAAAAGTGACGCTAAGATTTTTTTCTTCATATTACGTAGATACTCCTTCTTTTAAAGACAATACTAGTATACCAAAAAAAGGCCTAATGAATATTACGCCTTTGTTACATTTTTGTTTCTTTCTCATAGATAATATTTTTCAAAAATAAACTGAAAAATAAGCATCCACACAAGATTTAAAATCATGGATGGTACTAGGCTATAAACGATAAAAATCGGCAGACTATCTACAGTTAAACCTACCACTAATGCAAAAAGATAAGCTCCCATATCAAATAAAAAACTCATAACAATCATAGCTAAGATTCTTGTCCATCGATTCAACAAAATAACACTATTCAATTTATGAAGAAAGGCTCCTAATAAGATAAATAAGAGAGTTGCAATCCCTATTAGATGGAAAAAGTAAACATCGTAAACCAAGCCTATGACAAAACAATAGACTAGGTAGAAATACTCTGATACTTCTATCGTCTCAAATAAGAGAAATAGAAAAAGAAAATGACTAGCCAAATGTACATGGGGGAAAAATGAGCCCAGAAGCTGGCTAACATGGGCGTCAATTAGAACAAAGAAAGGAAGCAATACAAACACTCCAACCCGCTTCAACTGTCTCATTATGAATTCCCCACTAATTCTATCACATCCACATTATGAGTATCTGCACTCAATTTAACAGTTACTTCTCGTGTCAAATAGTCTGTACTATGCGTTGTGGTAACTACTTCACCAACAGGAATATCCGCAACATTAAAGTTTCCTAATCCACCCGTTGTCACTTTATCGCCTGTACTAATATCGCTATTACTATTTAATTGACTAATTTTAAGAACTTCATTTTCCTTGTCATAGCCAACAATAATTCCATAAATTGTGGTAGTGCCGTGTTGAATTTTAACAGAAATCTTATCAGCATTTTCCGTATTTGTCAGAAGGTTGACTCTAGTAGAGTTGTCCTCTACTTTTGAAACACTCCCAATCAAGCCACCATTTGCAATAGCTAACATGTTCTCAGAAGCACCTTTTGATTTACCTGCATCTAAGGTCAATTCCTGCTGCCAAGATACTGGAGATCGCATAATAATATCTGCTGCCAAAGTCTTTGTAGCTTGCAACTTGGACTTCATATCAAGCAATTTGCGCAGTTGTTCATTTTCCGTCTTTAAACTTTCCGCCTCATTTGATTTAACTTCTAATTGGTAAATCTGTTTCTTCAAACTTTCATTTTCATTATATGTTCGTGTCAAATGAGACAAATCTGATTTAACAGAATCAAACCACCGAAAAGGTTTTTGCACAACCCTATCAACCAATGAGATTCCATCTCCTAATTTTGTCACAATTGTACTTGAATAAGTCGTCGCTAAGAGAGCTGACACAAGTAGAACAGTGACAAAAACAATAATGACATATTTTGATTTTTTAAAACGGTTCATATCCCTACCTTTATATCAAAAACTGTTACAGTAACTTTTAATCAATTCTTTAAATGCTACTAAGATTTTAAGAAAAATAAGCAACAACCAAGTACGAGAATAACAAGAATTGCTAGCGTATCCTTTCGGGTCCATTTCAATTGTCTGTATTGACTTCTGCCTTTTCCCCCCTGATAACCACGCGCTTCCATGGCGATAGCCAAGGAATCTGCACGTTTTAAACTTGTCGCAAAAAGAGGAATCAAAATGGGAATCATAGCCTTCACCTTTTGAACAATACTTCCTTCTCCAAAATCCACTCCACGCGCTTTCTGAGCATTCATAATCCGCGTCGTATCATCCATCAAGGTTGGGACAAAACGCAAACTCATGGACAGCATCAATCCAATTTCATGAACTGGAACTTTCACACGCTTTAAAGGCGCTAACAAAGCTTCAACAGCTGAGGCCAGACTTAAGGGCATTGTTGTTAAGGTTAACAAAGTTGAAAAGAAAATAATCAATACAAAGCGACAAAAAATAATTCCAGCTTGTTGCAAAGCATAATCTGTGATTCTCACAAATGAAAACTCAAATAATACATTCCCATTAGAAATGAAAAACAGTTGAAAAATAGTTGTGAAGGCGATCAAGAAAAACATAGACTTCAAACCCTGAATAAAAAATGAGAGAGATACTCCTGACAAGGCAATAAAGATCCCTGTCGCTATAAAAAGAATCAGATTCGTTAAGGGATTATTAGCCCAAAACACAATCAAAATCAGTAGCATCATAGCAAGTAATTTGCTGCGTGGATCCAATCGGTGAACAATTGAATCCCCTGGGATATAACGTCCCAAAATCATACTATCCATTTAGCGACTCCTTGAACTCCTCTATCTTAATCGGTAATCGTTTAAATGACACGCCTCTATCAGCCAATCGTTTACAAAAGGCCGTAATTTTAGGTACTCCCAACTGCACTTCTTTCATAAAGACAACATCTTGAAAGACATCACTTGGTTTACCCCCTTTAACCAAACGTCCCTTTTCCATCACATAGACTTGATTCGCATATTCAGCAACATCATCCATCAAATGCGTCACCAAAACGATGGTCATCCCTGACTGGTGGAGTTTTTTGAACAAATTCATCAACTCTTTTCTCCCCAGCGGATCCAGACCTGCTGTGGGTTCATCTAAGACTAATATAGCTGGCTCCATGGCAAGTATGCCTGCAATCGCGACACGTCTCATTTGTCCTCCTGACAGCTCAAACGGGCTACGATCAAAAAGTGATTCATCAATTCCAACCATATCTAGTTTCTCACGCGCAATCTTCTCCGCTTCTTCTTCAGAAACTCCAAAATTTTGTGGTCCAAAAGCAACGTCTTTCAATACTGTTTCTTCAAAAATCTGATTTTCAGCAAACTGAAATACCAAACCAACCTGTTTTCTAATTTGACGAATATCTTTATTTTTAGAAGTCGAGGTGATTAAGGTATCAAAAACTCGCACACTCCCTTGACTTGGCACCAATAAACCATTTAATAGTTGTAAAATAGTTGATTTGCCACTACCTGTGTGGCCAATTAAAGCCGTATAAGAACCATCTTCAATCGTCAAAGAAACATCTGACAAAGCTGTTGAAGCTAAGGGAGTCCCTTCTTGATATGTAAAACTCACATTTTCTAGAGCAATTCCCATAGTTTATTCTCTAGCTCACTTTCTGTCAAATAATTTTCAGGTAAATCATAGCCATTCTGGATCAAGGAATGTCTTAATTGATTAGCAAAAGGATCGTCTAATCCAATTTGATCTAAATCATTTCGAGAGAAAAGTTCTCTTGGACTGTTGGTTGATTCAATCGACCCTTTTTTCATGACCAATACGCGGTCACTCATGGCAACTTCTTCCAAATCATGTGTAATGGAAATGACCGTCATATCATAGTCTTTTCGAATTCCTTTTACTGTCTCAATCAGTTCTCTACGCCCCTCAGGATCCAACATACTCGTTGCCTCATCTAAGATTAGAATCGCTGGTCTTAGAGCTACAACGCCTGCAATAGCCACACGTTGCTTTTGACCACCTGACAGACGTGCTGGCTCTCTCTTTTTAAAGTCCAACATGCCAACCAAATCCAGAGCTTCTTCCACTCTCTTTTTCATTTCCTGACGAGAAAGTCCCTGATTTTCCAAACCAAAAGCAACATCATCTTCAACAGTCGCTCCAACAAATTGATTGTCTGGATTTTGAAAAACCATACCGATTTGACGACGTATATTCCAAACATTTTCCTCAGTCAACCGTTGGCCATCAATTACAATCTCTCCGGATTCTGCTTCCAATAAGCCATCAATTAAGCGAACCGTCGTTGATTTACCACTACCATTATGCCCTACAATCGAAAGCCATTCCCCACGTTTCACGTGAAACGTAATATCCTTCACATCGTAATATTCCTGACTTTCCTTATAGCGAAAAGAAAGATTTTTTACATCAATTATTGATTTCATTTCGAACCAAATGTCCCTTTAAATACATAGGCACTACCCTTGAAATAGTCATAGCCAGAGTAGATAGTGAAAAACAAGGCCACATAAAGTAGAACTTGGCCAATCAAAGTCCAATGTAATAGCAAGAAAATAATTGCAAACATCTGACTGAAAGTTTTAATTTTTCCAGGCATTGCTGCTGCTAAAACTGTTCCACCAGTTTCAACTAATAAAAGTCTTAAACCTGTAACAGCCAACTCACGACAGATAATCACTGCAACAATCCAAGCTGGAGCCATTCCTAACTCAATCAACATAATAAAAGCCGACATAACTAGTAGCTTATCCGCCATAGGATCTGCAAATTTACCAAAATTACTGACCACATTCCATTTACGAGCTAAATATCCATCTAAATAGTCTGTAATACTGGCAATAGCAAAGATAATAGCTGCCACTATATGACTCTCTATCGAATTTCCTATCGTTAAAATAAAGATAAAGATGGGAATAAAGAAAATTCGACCTATTGTTAAGAGATTTGGAATTTGTTCTTTTTTCATTTGTTTTTCCTTAATTCTTAGTAAAGGTTATCGTAATTGTCCCAGTATAAGCTGTTAATTTCGATAAATCAACAGTCTGATTATCTACTGTCAAAGCAACACCTTTTACAACACCTAAAGTAATGGTTACAGAATTTTTAGTTGAAACGGTTGTTTCCACACTTTTATTATCCGATGATAAGGTCACTCCACCCTCAAGTTCACTTTCGGAAATACTGACCCAACTTCTAGTATCTGAAACCGATAATTGCAATTTTGCAGTTTCCTTACTTGTTTTATAAGCTATTTCTACATGATTTCCTTCACCTGATACACTTATAGCTGATTCTACACTAGAAGAACTGCTAGATGAACTACTACTTGAGGATTGGGGAACAGAGCTAGTTGAACTTATTGAACTTGTTGATTGAACCACACTGTAATTAGAAAGAGCAGGCCCCTCTGGTTGAGTTTGAATATAGTTCCAAACATAATAGGTCACAAAAATTAAAATCGATAAAGCAAAAAGGATAAAATAAAATAAAGGTAAAAATGATGTTTTTTTCTTATTTTTCTTACTGGAACGTCTGCGACCTGTCAACTCATCTTCATCAACATCCACTTCCTCATAAGTAATCATACTCCCAGAATCATAAGCATCCAAAACAATTTGGTCATCTAACTCAACAGCCCATGCATATTTTTTCAAGAAAGAACGCGTGTAAAAAGGACTTGGAAGTTGATCGAAATCGTCTGCTTCCATTGCTTCCAACATATCTAACTGGATTTCTGTCTTTTTCTGCAATTCATCTAAACTCAATCCCTGATTGATTCTAGCTAATCGTAAAACCTCACCAATTGTTTTTTTCCTCATACTTGTCATCCCTTCTTTCTAGTGTCTATTATGATAGGTTACTACGATGGGAATATTGTAAAATCAACTATATCCCCTTCATCTATTAAATGATGCCCTGCTTCAAGGACATCCTCTAAAGTAATTTCCTGTAAAATCTTTGGTAAATCAAAAATTGTCTCACCATGTTCAAAAGCATCATATTGCGTTGCAATAAATTCAAGAGAATTCATGCTACTGAAAAATTCTCCAAACATCTCTCTTTTGATAATATCTAAATGATCCTCTGTAATATCTAAATCCTTTGTAAAATTACGAATAGCCTTCCTAAACTGATGAGATAAAGCAACTGGCTCTTTTGTATCCATTGTCAACATAACAAAATGAAAACGACTTGTTACTTCAATTTCAAGAGATAAGGAAGCATCTATTTTACCTGATTCATATAACTTTTGAAAACGATCCGAAGTCCAACCAAACATCATTGCAAACAATAATTTTAATAAAATATGATGTCGATAGCAATCCGCTTCAGCAACTTTTCGCTTACCTCTAATCCCAATCGCTAGTTTGGGAGAAGATACTTCCATTCTCATACTGTCTGTTTGCTTTACAGCCTGTAAAACAAATTTTTCTCTTACTACTTCCTGAACATCTAAATCTTTCAATTCTTTTCTTTCAAAATAGTCCTGTACTTGCTCCACATCAAAATTACCAACTAAAAACAGAGACATGTTTACAGGTTTGTAAAACTTTGTAAAATTTTCTTGCAATTTAGTTAGATTGATTTGGGAAATAGACTCCTCGCTTCCAACTATATCTGTTGATAAAGGTGTACCAGGATACAAATTCGCTAAGGTTGAAAAGAATAAACACGAATCTGGATCATCTTGATACATTTCTCGTTCTTGCTGAATAATATCCTGCTCTCTTAAAATGGAATCTTCAGTAAAATGTGCTGATGTTACCAATTCATCAAGTAACTCTAAATTTTCTAAAAAATGATCCGTTGCTGAAAAAAGATAACTTGTTTTTGTAAAGCTTGTAAAGGCATTACTATCTGCACCTAGACTCGTAAAAGCAGACATCAAATCACTAGAATCTTCTCTCTCAAATAATTTATGTTCAAGAAAATGAGCAATTCCTGCAGGATATTGTTTTACATCTCCGTCAACTTCTGTGACAAGCATATCTACCGATCCAAACTGTACAGTTACACTCCCGTAAACCTCTTTAAATTCCTTTTTAGGTAAAAGAGCAACTGTCAATCCATTTGCCAAACGAGTTCGATAAACCATTTCTTTTACAGCTGGATAGTATTTTTCTTCAAAAACAACCTTTGTCATTCTATTCCTTCCATAAAGTAAATCGCCTGTAGTTTCACATTATTAGCTGCTCTACAAATAGCATCTTTGTCAACTTGCTCGAGATTTGCAATCCAACTTTTAAAATCTGCTGAAGATTTTCCAAGTAAGGCATTTTGATAAGCACGTTCAATCAATGAACCTTGATTATCTTGAGAAAGTAACAAAGACCGACGAATCATTTCCTTGGTCTGCTCTAACTCAAGCTCTGTAAAATAACCTTTTTTTAAATCAAGCAGTTGATTATTCATCATTTTTCGAGCCTTGTTCCGATTTTCTCGATCGATACCAGCATACATCCTCAAGAATCCACTAAATAAATCAAGCTGACTTGAAATAGTATAAGCCAATCCAGCATTTTCACGGACATTTGTAAATAGTTTAGAGTGAGCAAATCCACCCAGTAAACCATTCATTACAATCATGGGTAAATGTTGCTCATCACCATATTCAGAAGGGCAATGATAACCTAATTCCACAATGGATTGTCCCACATTTTTTCGAACCATACCTTCCTGAAGAATATTGGAATAAGGTTGACAATACTGAACCGTCACATATCCTTCTCGACCTTTAAAGCCAAATGATTTTAATACATTTTGAATTTCGACCTCATTAAAATCACCTAGGAAAAAAAAATCTATTCGATCATTGGCCAAAAATTCTTGGAAACAAGAATAAGAATTTTGTGGAGTTTCAGCTAAAATACGATTTCGTAAATCACTATATTCCAATCTGAGACGTTCATCATGAAAAAATAATTTGTCTAATTCTTTATGTGCGAAATAAAAAGAATCATCCATGTCAGCTGCTAAACTTGCTAGCAATTGTTTTTTCTCAATTTCAAATAAGGCCGAATCAAACCCATTATCAACTACTACGGGTGAAAAAAGAGTTTCTTTTACAAGTTCCAAAACCTGAGAAGTTAGCACATTTTTCCTACTTAAAAACTCATCACGAACATAGGTAAATGTCAATTCTACAATGTGACTTTGCCCTCTTCTGAAACAATTGGTTGACATATCTGTACCATATAGACTGGCCAAGTGTCTTCTCAAATCTTGAGAAGTGGGATACATCTGATTAGCAATCTCTAGCATACTCGCACTCAACATGCGACCTGCAATCGTATCGAGGGATAATGGAGCGGTAAAACGCACGGTGATTTTGTTCGTTTTAAACTTCTTTGATTGGATAAAATGTGTTGAAATTCCATGCACTAACTCCATGATTTACCTCCTTATATACAGACTTCTATTATATCACGAAAACCTGAAATTTTCTTGTTCTCTGTAACACTTTTGAAATAAAAATCGCTTACATTTTTCCCAGTTTCTCTCACTATTTTTAGGAAAATATGGTATAATACCAAAGATTGAGGTGAATTATGGAATACAAATTATT
>CAUPZW010000026.1:0-28443 GCA_963515655.1 Streptococcus mitis | reverse complement strand
CAGAGAAACCTGAGTACACTGAGCCTGTGGGTACAGTCCCTGACGAAGCGCCTAAGGCAGAGAAACCTGAGTACACTGAGCCTGTGGGTACAGTCCCTGACGAAGCGCCTAAAGCTGAGAAACCTGAGTACACAGCTCCTGTAGGTATGGTTCCAGATGAAGCACCTAAAGCTGAGAAGCCAGAATATACAGCACCAGTTAGTGGTAATCTGGTAGAACCAGAAGTTCAACCAGCCTTACCAGAAGCTGTTGTGACTGAAAAAGGGGAACCAGAAGTTCAACCAGCCTTACCAGAAGCTGTTGTGACTGAAAAAGGGGAACCAGAAGTTCAACCGACATTACCAGAAGCTGTTGTAACTGAAAAAGGGGAACCAGAAGTTCAACCAGCCTTACCAGAAGCAGTTGTGACAGACAAAGGTGAATCGGCAATTCAGCCAGCGTTACCAGAGGCAGTCGTAACTGACAAAGGTGAGCCAGCAGTCCAACCAGTATTGCCAGAAGCAGTTGTAACAGACAAAGTTGAACCTGAGGTTCAACCAGTATTGCCAGAAGCAGTTGTGACAGACAAAGGCGAACCTGAGGTTCAACCGGCCTTACCCGAAGCAGTAGTCACAGAAAAGGGCGAACCTGAAGTACAAGCTGAGTTACCTGAATATACTACAAAAGTTGCACCAACTTTGACTTTGGATAAGGTCACAGAAGATGCGATGGATCGTTCAGCTAAATTGGATTACACTCTTGAAAATACAGGTAATGCTGAAATCAAGAGCATTATAGCTGAGATTAAGGATGGGAATACTGTTGTTAAGCGAGTTGACTTATCTAAAGAAAAATTGACAGATGCTGTTCAAGGTTTGGATTTATTCAAAGATTATAAAATTGCAACAACAATGACTTACAACCGTGGTGAAGGTGATGAAACGTCTAAATTGGATGAAAAACCTTTACGTTTAGAGTTGAAAAAAGTTGAAATTAAAAATATCGCATCTACTAATTTAGTGAAGGTAAATGACGATGGTACTGAAACACCTAGTGATTTCATGACTGAAAAACCTTCAGATGAAGATGTGAAGAAAATGTACTTAAAAATTACTAGTCGTGATAATAAAGTAACACGTTTAGCAGTTGACTCTATCGAAGAGGTGACAGAAGAAGATCAAAAACTTTACAAAATTACAGCAACTGCTCAAGATTTGATTCAACATGTTGACCCATCTAAGACTAGAAATGAATACATTCATTACATTGAAAAACCTCGTCCTAAGGTTGGAAATGTTTATTATAGCTTTAAAGAACTTATTGAGGACATGCAAGCAAATCCAACTGGTGAGTTTAAACTTGGTGCGGACTTGAATGCGGTTAATGTTCCAACTCCGAATAAACAATATGTGACGAATAAGTTCACAGGTAAGTTGTATAGTGATGGTAATAATCATTTCACGATTCACAATATGGCTCGACCATTGTTTAATAGCGCTGAGAATGCTCATATTCATGACATTAACCTTGGTAATGTAAATATTAATATGCCATGGGCTGATAAAACAGCACCTCTTGGTAATACATTTAAAAACTCAAGAATTGAGAATATCAAAGTAACTGGTAACGTTGTTGGGAACAATGATGTAACTGGTATGGTTAACAAGCTAGATGAATCCAATATGAGCAATGTAGCCTTTATTGGTAACATTACAAGTGTTGGTAATAAAGGTTGGTGGTCTGGTGGACTTGTCAGTGAAAGCTGGAGAAGTAACGTAGATAGCTCTTATGTAAATGCTAACATTAAAGCCAACAATGCTAAGTTCGGTGGACTTATTGCCAAAATCGATCATGGCGTGAATCCTATGGACGTGAAACAAAAAGGTCGTCTAACCAAATCTGTCGTTAAAGGAACAATGACGCTTAATACCAACAATCAAAGTGGTGGATTAATCCACGACAATTATAACTGGGGTTGGGTTGAAAACAACGTTAGTATGATGAAAGTTACTAATGGTGAAATCATGTATGGTTCAAGCTCGGTGGATTCTGGTGAACCTGATTTTGGGATTGATTATTTCCAAAATAATGTGTACGTGAAAGATGTTGCGTCAGGTAATGTGTCTTATAAACGTTCACAACGAATCAAAGGTGTTGACCAAGCAGAGGCTGATAGACGAATTGCTGCGTTTGGAATCACAGCTGATAAGTATGAAATTGTAGACCCATTGGTGAATGTATTAAATAGAATTACGGTTCGTGAGAATGAGTATAAAGGTACTCAAGATTATGATGCTACCCGTGAGCAAGTTTATAGGAATATTGAAAAACTTCAACCATTCTACAACAAGGAATGGATTGTCAACCAAGGTAACAAGGTTGCGGCAAGCTCAAACTTGTTTATAAAAGAAGTATTATCTGTTACGGGTATGAAGGATGGGCAGTTTGTGACTGATTTATCGGATATTGACAAAATCATGATTCACTATGCTGATGGGACTAAAGAAGAAATGGGTGTTACACTCAAGGATTCTAAGGTGAAACAAGTTCGTGAGTATAGCATTGATGGTTTAGATAATGTGGTTTACACACCAAATATGGTTGATAAGGATCGAACAAGGTTGCTAACTGATGTGAAATCTAAGTTATCTAGCGTAGAACTAGAGTCTGATGGAGTACGTCAACTTCTCGATAAGAGAGATACTAAGAACGATGCGAATGCAAATAGTGTAGCTCGTCAAAATGGATACATTAGAGATCTATTCCTTGAAGAAAGTTTTTCTGAAGTTAAAGCAAATCTTGAAACATTGGTAAAACACATACTTGAAAATGAAGATCATCCACTCAACGATAACGCATTAGCTGAACGTGCTTTACTGAAGAAAGTTGAAGACAACAAAGCTAAAATCATGATGGGACTTGCCTACTTAAATCAATATTATGGTTTTAAATACGATAAGTTATCAATTAAAGATATTATGATGTTTAAACCTGATTTTTATGGTAAGAATGTTGATGTTTTAGATTTCTTAATCAAAATTGGTTCAAGTGAAAGAAATGTTAAAGGAGATAGAACTTTAGAAGCTTATCGTGAAACTATAGGTGGAACAATTGGAATAAATGAATTAAATGGATTCTTACATTACAATATGAAGCTATTCACTAACCATACAGATATAAATGACTGGTTTAAGAAAGCTATTGAAAAGAACGCGTATGTAGTTGAACAGCCATCAACGAACCCTGCATTTGCTAACAAAAAATATCGTCTATACGAAGGAATTAATAATGGGCAACATGGGCGCATGATTTTACCTCTTCTTAACTTGAAAAATGCACATCTATTTATGATTTCAACGTACAACACTATCTCATTTAGTTCGTTTGAAAAATACAACAAAAATACTGAAGAAGAACGTGAAGCCTTTAAAAAAGAGATTAATCTACGTGCCAAAGAGCAAGTTAATTACTTAGATTTTTGGTCACGTCTTGCTACTGATAATGTCCGCGATAAACTTCTTAAGAGTCAAAATGTAGTTCCAACTCCTGTATGGGATAATCATAACGCTCCAGGTGGCTGGCCTGATAGATTCGGACATAGAAATGGAAAACCAGACTATAATCCAGTCAGGGAATTCTTTGGTCGTATTGGGAAGTATCATCCTTACCAATATGGATACGGAGCATATGCATATATTTTTGCAGCACCGCAACCGATGGATGCAGTTTATTTCGTTATGACAGATTTAATTAGTGATTTTGGAACATCCGCATTTACACATGAAACTACTCACGTTAATGATCGTATGGCTTACTATGGTGGTCATTGGCATCGTCAAGGTACGGATTTAGAAGCCTTTGCTCAAGGTATGTTGCAAACGCCATCGGTATCAAATCCAAACGGAGAATATGGTGCTTTAGGCCTTAACATGGCTTATCACCGTGAAAATGATGGTAACCAATGGTACAATTATAATCCTGATAAGTTACAAACTCGTGAAGACATCGATCGCTACATGAAGAACTACAATGAAGCGTTAATGATGTTGGATTATGTTGAAGCAGATGCTGTAATTCCAAAATTAAATGGTGACAATAGCAAATGGTTCAAGAAAATTGACCGTGAAATACGTCGACCAATGGATAGAAATAAACTAAGTGGTCCTCACCAATGGGATAAAGTTCGCGACCTAAATGATGAAGAGAAAACTAAATCATTAGCAAGTATCGATGATTTGGTTGATGATAACTTTATGACCAAACATAATAATCCAGGTAATGGTATATTCCGACCAGAGGACTTTAGGCCTAATTCAGCATATGTTAATGTTCAAATGATGGCTGGTATTTATGGTGGTAATACAAGTAAAGGTGCCCCAGGTTCATTATCATTCAAGCACAATGCCTTCCGTATGTGGGGTTACTTTGGCTATGAAAAAGGATTTATCGGATATGTATCTAGTAAATACCAAGGTGAAGCTAATAGAGAGAACAACAAGCTATTAGGTGATGATTTCATTATCAAGAAAGTATCTGGAGACAAGTTCAAGACACTTGAAGAGTGGAAGAAACAATACTTCAAAGATGTTAAGTCAAAAGCAGAAAAAGGATTTGAAACTATTGAAATTGATAGTCGTCAAATTACAAATTATACTCAGTTGAAAACTTTATTTGCTGAAGCTGTTCAAAAAGATCTTGATGGTATGTCAGATCCGAAAATTAAAGATCATTTCAAAAATACAGTAGATTTGAAATCCAAAGTATTCAAAGCCCTTCTTAAAAATACAGACGGTTTCTTTAATCCGTTATTTAAATAATATAAAAGCTGAGTAAGTGAAATAATATAGAGTTCAGAATCAGTCTGGCTCTATATTTTTATTTTTAAGAAGATGATTCGTCATCTTCTTTTTTTGATATTGAGTGCGGTGAAAATCCTATTTGTTGAAGGCTTATAGTTTTTGAAATCTAATATCCTTTATAAAAGTTTACTGTTTTGTAAAAGACATAAATAAAATTATGCTTAATAGATTTCTCATAGCCAAAAGAGCATGCAAAAAAGGCTAATTTATGATAGAATAGAGGATAAGAAAGAAAACGTTTTTAAAATTTTTCAATCCCAAGGAGATATATTATGGCTACTATTCAATGGTTGGTCTAGAAGATTTAAAATAATAAAACATTGTGAAGTAGAATAAATGCTTAAAACCCTTGAATTTCAAGGGTTTTTGTGAGTACAGATTTTTATTTTTTACATTGTTATAAGTGCTTGATTGAGCAATAATTATCAATAAAAACATTTTTTTGGTGTTGAGTTTGGTGTTCAAATATTTATTATGTTACGGAAAGGAATTTCACAATCTTTCCGTTTTTTTTATTTTCAGGAGGGAAAATGACAAAAGAATTACAATCATCACGCTATATTGTCATTTCATTTTTAGTACGTGAAATGGGAATAGATATTGTTGAGGCCATCTCTCTTATGGCTGAATTGGAAAAAAGTGGCTTGGTTCACTTGGAATCAAGTGGAGATTTAATACTCAAAGAACTTGGAGGTGCGCTATGAAACGAATTACCGCAAATCAATACCAAACTTCAGAACGGTATTACAAATTACCTAAAATTCTTTTTGAAGAAGAGAAATATATGGATATGAAACTAGAAGTAAAGGTGGCTTATTCTATTTTAAAAGATCGTTTAGAATTATCTCTTAGTCGTGGTTGGATAGATGAAGAAGGAGCGGTTTATTTAGTATTTTCTAATTCTAAACTGATGAAGCTATTAGGTTGTTCGAAGTCAAAATTACTATCAATCAAAAAAATTCTTAAAGAATATGACCTAATTGATGAAGTTCAACAGTCTTCAAGTGAGAAAGGGAGACTAGCTAATAAGATTTATTTAGGGGAGTTGTCTACTACCCCAGTAGGTAATTCAAACAGGCCTAGTGTTAAAAAAAGACTAGGGCAGGTTGAAAATGAAACAGCCCCCGTCTCACATTCAGCCCCTAGTGAGACTGAAGTTAGTGAGACTAAATATAGTGAGACTGATTCTTTATTTATTGAGGATGAGGAGGATAGAAATACTCAACCTATCTTGAAAAGAAAAGTAGAAAAGGTCACAAAATATGATCGAGATTATATTTGGGGATTGGTACAAGATCAATTTAGACGAGAAGGTTTTTCTGAAACAGCCAGTGAAATTGCTATGACTGATTTTGAGAGAATCTATCAGTATGCTCTTGACAATGTTCGCTTTGTTAGACGAGCGGAAGTACTTGCTGAATTTGTGTTTAATGGCCTATATTCCGTTTGGAATAACCGTGTTAGAAAAGGAGGTGGTTAAAATGTCGCCAATCGAGTGGATATTAGTTATGCTCATTGTCATTTCAAGTGGTGTGACACTTTGGACATTGATAGTCGGTCAGAAAGGGGTGATAAAGAAATGAAATTTATTGATTTATTTTCAGGTATCGGTGGTTTTCGACTAGGAATGGAAAGTGTCGGACACGAGTGTATTGGATTTTGTGAGATTGATAAATTTGCTAGGAAATCTTATAAGTCCATTTTTCAAACGGAAGGAGAAATTGAATTTCATGACATACGAGATGTTTCAGATGACGAATTTAAAAAACTTAGAGGGAAAGTCGATATCATCTGTGGGGGATTCCCTTGTCAAGCATTTTCAATCGCAGGAAGACGATTGGGATTTGAAGATACTAGAGGCACTCTGTTCTTTGAAATTGCTCGGGCGGCCAAACAAATCCAACCACGTTTTCTTTTTCTTGAAAATGTTAAAGGCCTACTCAATCACGATAAGGGACGGACGTTCACCACAATCCTTACCACACTTGATGAGTTGGGGTTTGATGTTGAGTGGCAGGTGCTTAACAGTAAGGATTTTGGCGTTCCCCAAAACAGAGAGAGGGTGTTTATTATCGGACATTCTAGAAAGAGAGGTACCAGACTCTTATTTCCTTTCAGACGAGAAGGTCAAGCAACTAACTCTGAGACTTTGAAAGCACTAGGAAATTTGAATCCATCAAGATGTGGAATGAGTGGTGAAGTCTATTATTCAGAAGGTCTTGCGCCAACATTAGTTCGTGGAAAAGGAGAAGGATTTAAGGTTGCTATTCCTTGCATTACACCAGATAGATTAGACAAGAGACAAAATGGTAGACGCTTTAAGGAAAACCAAGAGGCGATGTTTACTTTAAATACTCAAGATCGTCATGGTATTGTAGTTGTTGGAGATTTACCAACTAGCTTTAAGGAAACTGGTCGCATCTATGGAAGTGAGGGCTTATCTCCAACACTGACTACAATGCAAGGTGGAGATAAAATCCCCAAAATACTAATTCCAGAACCAATCCAATTTCTAAAAGTACGGGAAGCAACGAAAAAAGGATATGCTCAAGCAGAGATTGGGGATTCAATCAATTTAGAAAGACCAAGTTCTCAGTATCGTCGTGGTAGAGTTGGAAAAGGTATAGCGAATACGTTAACAACTAGTGGGCAAATGGGAGTAGTAGTGGCTAGCTATGAAGGAGAAGATAAGCAAGTTTATCATGTAGCCGGTGTCTTAATAGATGGGCAATTTTACCGTTTGAGAATACGACGAATCACTCCTAAAGAGTGTTTTCGCCTACAGGGATTTCCTGATTGGGCTTTTGAAGCTGCTAGAAAAGTTTCTAGTAATAGTCAGCTCTATAAACAAGCTGGTAATAGTGTAACCGTTCCTGTGATTGCCGCAATCGCAAAGAAATTAAAAGAAATAGAGGAAAAAAATGAAAGCGTTAAATAAAGAGTCAATACTATATTGTGATGAATTAGAAACAGAATTACATGATGCAGAAATGATACAGTTGGATGAACAAATATTTTTGATGCCCAATTATCCATGTGAGTTTGAAGTAAAATTTTTAGATTATTACCATAAAAAACATAATTACCCACTATTTTATGAATCCTATCTTCAAAACATTATGGAATTCCTTGAAAGTCAGGATATAAAGAACGGAGCTGATGCCTTTGTAGATGATAATCAGAATCTTGTTTTTGTTTTATATGGACAAGGCTATCGAGCCGAGGGAAAAGAGGGAATACTTACAACCCAAGTAACTGTAAAAGCTTATGATGAAGACAAGAAACCAATTAACTTCGCAAATTTATTAGATTCCTTAATCGTATCAGAATATCAAATGGAACCGAATCTTTGGGAGGTCTCCCATGATTGATCTCTATCTAAGTAAAAATAGCCAAAGAAATCAACTTCTTTTAGACTTTTTCCAAAACTATGGTATCGAGGTATCTTGTCATTCAGTTTCTGAAATGACAAGGGATAAATTAATAGAGATGATGAGTTATTCTTCAGATTGTTTTGAGTTTTTATCTCCAAATTTATTACGATTTAAGAACCGTGACAATTTAAGATTAACGGATTTCATTGAGATGATCTTAAAAAATCCTGAACTAACCATCAGACTTCCTCTTGCGGTTTCAAATAAGAGAGTTTATCCAAATCTGAATTTGGAAGAGGCTAGAGCTTTATTGCCAAGAGATACGAAACAATTGATTTACATGGCACAAACACATTATTTATCTAACTAAAGGAGAAGCAATATGGCTGAACGATTTTGGGAGAACTTGTCCATTATTTTGGCTGAAAGAAATATCAGCTGGATTGAGTTAACCAGAAAAATGTTTGCGGGAGAGTTTCACTATCCAAGTGAATTGAATCGTTTGTATCAAAAGATTCGCCACTATAAGATGGAACAACGAATGCCTCAAAGTCCATGGGTAGAAAGGATTGTGCAGGTATTAGATTTAGATTATGAAGATTTATTTCGGAGGTAACTATGAAAAGAATAATTCCAGTTTATATATTTCAACAAGTAAATGCCCTATTGGTATCCCTATATTTACTGAAATTTCTTTGTATCGGTGAGTTAACTATACTACAGATTCTCTATGGTGCGTCGCTCATTTCTTTTTTATGGATGTATGGTCAACGTAAACAAGTGGCCAAGGTCAATATGAAAACTAGGATAAAATGGCTTGGTATTGGATTCGTTAGCCTACTGATTATAAGTCTATGTTTTAGTCTAATTCATGCTCAAGGAAGCACGAATCAAGCAAACTTAATTGGGCTTCAACATCAAGTTCCTTGGTTTTCATTTTTATTGTTCTTAATCAATGCGAGTATGGTTGAAGAATTTTTGTATCGAGAAATTTTATGGAACTTGGTCAGAAAATTAGATATTCGAGTTGCTTTGACAAGTGTTTTATTTGCCTTAGTACATCATCCAGGAACCATTCTAGCTTGGTGTTTATATGTTTCACTTGGGATGTTTTTAGGGATGGTGCGCTATAAATCTGACTTAAGGGGAAGTATGGGTCTACATTTGGTATGGAACCTACTAGTTTATAGTTTGCTACTTTTTTAAAATAGGTGATCTGATTTATCTCATAAATCAGTAGTTTTTATAGGATTATTTTTAATTCGGAAACAAAAATTTATTAACAGCATAAAATAAAGAAACTAGGAACATTTTTTCTATTTTTTTAGAAATAAAATGTTGTATAGAAGTTCCGAAAGAAATAATAAAATCAAAATAAAAATTAATAAAATAGGTATATATGAACATATTATCAGCGACAAATGTTCTTGCAAGACATAAAATACAAATAAAAAGAATAAATAATTGTTATATTTTTATATTTGTTGTTCTGTTATAAAATGAAAGAAATTGGAAACTAGTTTCTAAATCATGAAAAATATTGAAAAAAAAAAAAAATAAGTGTTAAAATAAAGAATGTAAACGTTTATTTTAACAAAGGAGAGCTCATATGTTACTACAAAAAGAACTAATTCCAATGATAGAAGCTAACTTACCAAATATGGCATATTCTGAAAAAGACATTGCTATATTCTTCTTAAAACAGCAACCTCTGAATAATTATTCATGCGAGGCGTTGTGCGAATGCCTTAATGTATCCAAAGCAACATTGACTCGATTTGCGAAAAAATGTGGTTTTAAAGGTTTTAGACAATTCATTTTCAAATACCAAGAGATGATTCGTGAGAAAGAAAAGTTAGCATTGTATACAGAGGCTACAGAAAAAGTTTTATCCGACTATGAAGAAATGTTGAGGAAAACTTACTCGGTTCTTGATGAAGTTCAACTTGAGCGTATTGCTGAGATGATAGAAACTGCTGAGCGTGTATATCTTTATGGTAAAGGAAGTTCTGTTCTTGCTTTACAAGAAATGAAGATTAGATTTATGCGTCTCGGAGTCATTGGAGAAGTATTATCAGACGAGGATATGATTTTGTGGAATAGCTTATTACTTAATGAAAATTGCCTTGTCATTGGAGCATCCGTTTCAGGTCAAACTGATATTGTACTAAAAGGTCTTCAAAAAGCTGCGGATAAAGGCGCTAAAACAGTTTTAATGACTACAAGAAAATTTGATGAAAAAGATTGTTTCTTTGATGAACTATTGTTATTAGCTTCGACCAATCATCTCTCGTATGGCAATCGCATATCACCTCAGTTTCCAATACTTTTAATTACAGACTGCTTATTCTCTCATTATCTGGAAAGTCCAGAGAGACAATATTATTACAATCAAACTATTATCCATAAGGAGGAATAATAAAATGAGCCAAATTTGGACTAAAGAAAAATTTATAAGTCAAGTCCATGGTGGAGTCATTGTTTCTTGTCAAGCTTTACTCGGTGAACCCCTTTATAATGAAGAATTTAGCTTGATGCCTTTTATGGCTAAAGCAGCTTTAGAGGCAGGAGCAGTGGGCATTCGCGCAAATTCTGTGCGTGATATTAAAGCAATTCAGAAAGTAGTAGATTTACCAATAATTGGAATTATCAAAAGAGATTATCCACCTCAAGAACCATATATTACTGCTACGATGAAAGAAGTAGATGAACTTGTAGAATGCGGAACAACAGTCATTGCATTTGATGCAACTTTAAGACCAAGATATGATGGCTTAGTTGTCAGTGAATTTATCAAAAAAATAAAAGAAAAATATCCTAATCAATTGTTGATGGCGGATGTAAGTAATTTTGATGAAGGTCTCTATGCATTTAAATCAGGCGTTGATTTTGTTGGTACAACATTATCAGGCTACACAAGTACAAGTGTACAATCAGATGAGCCTGATTTTGAACTAATGAAAAAATTGGCTGATTTTAATATTCCGGTAATTGCCGAAGGAAAAATTCATTATCCAGAACAATTAAAAAAAGCTTATAGTTTAGGTGTTACCAGTGTTGTCATTGGTGGAGCAATTACACGTCCAAAAGAAATTGCTCAGCGATTTATTAATGTCATCAAATAAAAAACAATATAAAGGAGAAATCTGATGAAAGATTTAACTAAATACAAAGGCGTTATTCCTGCATTTTATGCTTGCTATGATGAAAATGGTGAAATTAGCCAAGAACGTGTAAAAGCTCTGGTGCAATATTTCATTGACAAAGGTGTAAAAGGTATCTATGTAAATGGTTCTTCAGGTGAATGTATTTACCAAAGTGTAGAAGATCGTAAACAAATTATTGAAGCTGTTATGGAAGTTGCTAAAGGTAAATTAACAGTTATCAACCATGTTGCATGTAATAACACGAAAGATAGTATTGAATTGGCAAAACATTCAGAAAGTGTTGGAGTCGATGCTATTGCTGCTATCCCACCTATTTACTTCAAATTGCCAGAATATTCAATCGCAGCATATTGGAATGCAATGAGTGAAGCTGCGCCAAATACAGATTTTATCATTTATAATATTCCACAATTGGCAGGAGTTGCGTTGACTGGTAGTTTGTATGCAACAATGCGTCAAAATCCTCGTGTGATTGGAGTTAAAAATTCTTCTATGCCTGTACAAGATATTCAAATGTTTGTAGCTGCAGGTGGAGAAGATTACATTGTATTCAATGGTCCAGATGAACAATATCTTGGTGGTCGCTTGATGGGAGCAGAAGCTGGTATTGGTGGTACTTATGGCGTTATGCCAGATTTGTTCTTGAAATTGGAAAGTTTGATTCAAGAACGAGATTTAGATACTGCTAAAAAACTTCAATATGCTATTAATGAAGTTATCTATAAGATGGTATCAGGTAAGGCAAATATGTATGCTGTAGCAAAGGAGGTTTTGCGTCTAAATGAAAAACTTGATTTAGGTTCTGTTCGTCAACCCTTAGAAGCATTGGCAGAAGGTGACTTGGAAGTTGCAAAACAAGCAGCAGAACTTATTCAACAAGCACGAAAAGAATTTTTATAATAAATAAAATCAATATGGAGATATGTTATGGGCACAACAGGATTTACAATAATTGACTTAATTATCTTGATTGTTTATTTACTTGCGGTGTTAGTTGCGGGTATCTATTTCTCAAAAAAAGAGATGAAAGGAAAAGAGTTCTTTAAAGGAGATGGTTCGGTTCCTTGGTATGTTACTTCGGTATCCATTTTTGCCACAATGCTCAGTCCGATTTCCTTCTTGGGACTCGCTGGTAACTCTTATGCAGGTAGCTGGATTTTATGGTTTGCTCAATTAGGGATGGTTGTAGCTATTCCACTGACAATTCGTTTTATCTTACCTATCTTTGCACGGATAGACATCGATACGGCATATGATTACTTGGATAAACGTTTTAATTCTAAAGCACTTCGTATTATTTCAGCACTCTTGTTTATTATTTATCAATTGGGACGTATGTCTATCATTATGTACCTCCCATCAGCTGGTTTATCAGTATTGACAGGAATTGACATCAATATTTTGATTATTTTGATGGGTGCAATTGCAATTGTTTATTCTTATACTGGTGGTCTAAAATCCGTATTATGGACAGACTTTATTCAAGGTGTGGTTCTGATTAGTGGTGTCGTTGTAGCTTTATTTGTACTGATGGCTAATATTAAAGGTGGCTTTGGTGCAGTAGCAGAAACATTAGCAAACGGGAAATTCCTTGCTGCAAATGAAAAACTTTTCGATCCTAACTTGCTTTCAAACTCCATCTTCTTAATTGTGATGGGTTCAGGTTTTACAATCTTGTCTTCCTATGCTTCATCTCAAGATTTGGTTCAACGTTTTACTACAACACAAAATATTAAGAAACTTAATAAAATGTTGTTCACAAATGGTGTCTTGTCACTTGCAACTGCAACAGTCTTTTACTTGATCGGTACAGGCTTGTACGTATTCTATCAAGTACAAAATGCAGGTAGTGCAGCTAGCAATATTCCTCAAGACCAAATCTTTATGTACTTTATTGCATACCAGTTACCAGTAGGTGTCACAGGTTTGATCTTGGCAGCGATTTATGCAGCAGCTCAATCAACTATTTCAACTGGTTTGAACTCTGTTGCAACTTCATGGACATTGGATGTTCAAGATGTCATTTCTAAAAATATGTCAGACGATCGTCGTACGAAAATTGCACAATTCGTATCTCTAGCAGTAGGTTTATTCTCAATTGTTGTTTCCATTATCATGGCTCATTCAGATATTAAATCTGCATACGAATGGTTCAATAGTTTCATGGGGCTTGTACTTGGTCTACTTGGTGGTGTATTCATTCTTGGTTTTGTTTCTAAAAAAGCAAATAAACAAGGTGCTTATGCAGCGCTGATTGTATCAACCATCGTTATGGTATTTATTAAATACTTCCTTCCTCCAACAGCTGTTAGCTACTGGGCATATTCATTGATTTCAATTTCTGTATCAGTAGTTTCAGGTTATATTGTATCTGTTCTTACTGAAAATAAAGTATCTGCACCTAAATATACAACGATTCATGATATTTCAGAAATTAAAGCGGATTCAAGTTGGGAAGTTCGTCACTAGTCACTAATAGAAAAGAGAAAATAATATGATTATTTCTGAACAATCTGATTTTAGACGATATGCTTCTGTCAATAAACATTTTTCAAAAGTCTGTGATTTTTTAGAAAATACAAATTTGACAGATTTAGTTGATGGAAAAATTGATATTGACGGGGAAAATGTTTTTGCAAATTGTATGACTTATCTAGCTGATGGAGTTCCAGGAGATATTTTTGAAACTCATAAGAAATATTTAGATATTCATATTGTTGTTGAAAATACAGAAAAAATGGCAGTAACTTCCCCAGTTCGTGCTCAGTCACGTGTACCTTTTAGCGAAGAGAAGGATATTGCTTTTTACGATAGCAAAGACTATCAAATTGTTGAATTGCTTCCAGGGAATATGTTGGTGACTTTTGAAGAAGATCTTCACCAACCAAAGATTCATTGCAATGATGAAACTGTTAAAAAACTTGTTATCAAAGTTTTAAATGAGGAAAAATAAAATGAAAAAAAATATTAAACAATATGTAACCTTAGGTACTGTAGTGGTATTATCAGCATTTGTTGCTAACTCAGTTGCAGCTCAGGAGACTGAAACTTCTGAAGTATCAACACCAGAGTTGGTGCAACCTGTTTCACCAACGACTTCTATTTCGGAAGTACAACATAAATCGGGTAACTCTTCGGAAGTTACTGTACAACCTCGAACAGTTGAAACTACTGTTAAGGATCAATCTTCCACAGCGGATGCCATTTCGGGAGTACAACCTAAATCGAATAATTCTTCGGAAGTTACTGTACAACCTAGAACAGTCGAAACTACTGTTAAGGATCCATCTTCTACAGCGGAAGAAACTCCTGTCTTAGAAAAAAATAATGTTACTTTAACAGGGGGCGGAGAAAATGTTACTAATGAGTTAAAGGATAAACTTACTAGCGGTGACTTTACTGTAGTGATTAAGTACAATCAGTCTAGTGAGAAAGGTTTACAAGCTTTGTTTGGAATATCTAATTCTAAACCTGGTCAACAAAATAGTTATGTAGATGTGTTCCTTAGAGACAATGGTGAATTGGGAATGGAAGCGCGTGATACTTCTTCCAATAAAAATCACCTAGTATCCAGACCTGCTTCAGTTTGGGGTAAGTACAAACAAGAGGCTGTGACTAACACTGTTGCAGTAGTAGCAGATTCAGTCAAAAAAACATATTCTTTATATGCTAATGGTACAAAAGTAGTAGAAAAGAAAGTGGATAACTTCCTAAGCATCAAGGATATTAAAGGTATTGATTACTATATGCTTGGGGGAGTGAAACGTGCAGGAAAAACGGCGTTTGGTTTTAACGGAACACTAGAAAATATCAAATTCTTTAATAGTGCATTGGATGAAGAAACTGTTAAAAAGATGACAACAAACGCTGTTACTGGACATTTAATTTATACGGCTAATGATACAACAGGTTCTAACTATTTCCGTATTCCAGTTCTGTATACTTTTAGCAATGGTCGGGTTTTTTCAAGCATTGACGCTCGTTACGGTGGAACTCATGATTTCTTGAATAAAATTAATATTGCTACAAGTTATAGTGATGATAATGGTAAGACATGGACTAAACCAAAATTAACATTGGCATTCGATGATTTTGCGCCAGTACCATTAGAATGGCCTCGTGATGTTGGTGGACGTGACTTACAAATCAGCGGTGGTGCAACCTATATTGACTCTGTTATTGTTGAAAAAAATAATAAACAAGTACTCATGTTTGCTGATGTTATGCCTGCTGGAGTAAGTTTTAGAGAAGCTACTAGAAAAGATTCAGGTTATAAACAAATTGATGGTAATTATTACCTTAAATTAAAGAAACAAGGTGATACTGATTATAATTATACTATTCGTGAGAATGGTACTGTATACGACGATCGTACCAACAGACCAACTGAATTTTCAGTAGATAAAAATTTCGGTATTAAACAAAATGGTAATTATTTGACGGTAGAGCAATATTCGGTTTCATTTGAAAATAATAAAAAGACTGAATATCGTAATGGGACTAAAGTCCATATGAATATCTTCTACAAAGATGCATTATTCAAAGTAGTGCCAACGAACTATATTGCATATATTTCTAGCAATGATCATGGCGAATCTTGGTCTGCACCAACTTTATTACCTCCTATAATGGGACTTAATCGGAATGCGCCTTATTTGGGTCCTGGACGTGGAATCATTGAAAGCTCAACTGGACGTATTCTTATTCCGTCTTACACTGGTAAAGAGTCTGCATTCATTTATAGTGACGATAATGGAGCGTCTTGGAAAGTTAAAGTTGTGCCACTTCCTTCTAGTTGGTCAGCAGAAGCACAATTTGTAGAATTGAGTCCAGGAGTAATTCAAGCATATATGCGTACAAATAATGGTAAAATTGCATATTTAACAAGTAAAGACGCAGGTACTACTTGGAGTGCGCCGGAATATTTGAAATTTGTTTCAAATCCAAGTTATGGAACACAATTATCAATCATCAATTATAGTCAATTGATTGATGGTAAAAAGGCTGTCATTTTAAGTACTCCAAACTCCACAAATGGTCGTAAACACGGACAAATTTCGATTGGTCTAATTAATGATGATAATACAATTGATTGGCGTTATCATCACGATGTTGATTATAGTAACTATGGATACTCATATTCAACATTGACAGAGTTACCAAATCATGAAATTGGATTGATGTTTGAAAAATTTGATTCATGGTCTCGTAATGAACTTCATATGAAAAATGTTGTACCATATATAACATTTAAGATTGAAGATTTGAAAAAGAATTAAAGCTGAAATTTAAATATATTGAAAGAGGATAAAAATTATGGTAAATTACGGTATTGTTGGAGCTGGATATTTTGGAGCTGATTTGGCTCGCTCAATGAACAAAATTGAAGATGCAAAAGTGGTTGCGGTATTTGATCCAAATCATGGAGAAGAAGTTGCTCAAGAGTTGGGATCAGATGTTTGTGAAAGTTTAGATGAACTTGTAGCACGTGAAGATATTGATTGTGTGATCGTGGCTTCACCTAGCTACCTTCACCGTGAACCTGTTGTGAAAGCTGCTCAACATGGCAAACACGTATTTTGTGAAAAGCCAATTGCATTGTCTTATGAAGATTGTAAAGCCATGGTTGACGCATGTAAAGAAAATAATGTTATCTTTATGGCTGGTCACATCATGAACTTCTTTAATGGTGTACACCATGCTAAAGAATTGATTACTCAAGGTAAAATCGGTAAAGTTCTTTATTGCCATGCCGCTCGTACAGGTTGGGAAGAACAACAACCAACTGTATCATGGAAGAAACTTCGTTCTCAATCTGGAGGACATTTGTACCACCATATTCATGAATTAGATTGCATTCAGTTCATCATGGGAGGACTTCCTGAAAAAGCGACAATGGTCGGAGGTAATGTATATCATAAAGGTGAAAACTTTGGTGATGAAGATGATATGCTCATTGTAAACCTAGAATACTCTGATGATCGTTATGCTGTTTTGGAATATGGTAATGCTTTCCGTTGGGGTGAACACTACGTCTTGATTCAAGGAACTGAAGGAGCTATCAAACTTGACTTGTTCAATACTGGAGGTACTCTTCGTGTTAAAGGTGAAGGAGAATCACACTTCTTAGTACATGAAACTCAAGAGGAAGATGATGACCGTACAGCTATCTATACCGGTCGTGGTATGGATGGAGCAATTGCGTACGGTAAACCAGGAGTACGTTGCCCATTATGGTTACAAACATGTATTGATAAAGAAATGGAATATCTACATGACATCATTAAAGGTGGAGAAATTACAGAAGAATATGAAAAACTTCTCAATGGTGTAGCTGCTTTAGAATCAATCGCTACCGCTGATGCATGTACTTTATCAGTTAAAGAAGATCGAAAAGTAAGTCTTTCAGAAATCACAAATGCTTAACTATTGTAAAACAGAATAGTAAATTCTTGTCATTATATAATTTCTAAAGTTCTGTGATACAACTCATTGAATAAAGAAATAGAGATGGGACTGGGATAATGCCCAGTCCCATTTTTTATCAAAAAGTAATGAGATCAAAAATGTGGGAGTGATGAAATGAAGATTATAGGGATCGATATTGGCGGAACAACAATTAAGGCAGATTTATACGATGATTTTGGAACGAGTTTAAATCAGTTCAAAGAGATAGAAACAATTATTGACTATGATTTGGGAACGAACCAGATATTAAATCAGGTCTGTGATTTAATTGGTGAGTATATTTTAAATTATTCAATTGATGGTGTTGGGATTTCCACTGCTGGAGTTGTTAATGCTAATACAGGAGAAATCATCTATGCAGGCTATACAATACCAGGGTATATCGGAGTAAACTTTACTTCCGAAATAGAAAAACGTTTTGGGTTGTCTACTTTTGTTGAAAATGATGTTAATTGTGCGGCATTAGGTGAATTGTGGAAGGGACAAGCCAAAGATAAGAAAAATGTAGTAATGGTTACTATTGGAACAGGTATAGGAGGCAGTATTATTGTCAATGGACAAATTGTTAACGGATTTAACTATACTGCTGGTGAAGTAGGCTATATTCCTGTAGGTAATTCGGATTGGCAAAGCAAAGCCTCAACAACCTCATTGATTCATTTATATCAAAAGAAGAGCTTGAAAACTAATCAAACTGGACGTACTTTCTTTACTGATTTAAGTTCTGGAGATAAAATCGCTAAAGAAACTTTTGAAATTTTTGTAGAAAATCTAACAAAAGGATTATTAACTATTTCTTATCTACTTAATCCAGAAATTCTCATATTAGGAGGTGGGATTCTGGCTAAAAAGGATATTTTGTTACCTGAAATTCAAGGTTCTTTAGCTAAAAATGTAATGGATAATAGGTTTTTGCCTAAAAATGTTGTAGCAGCTACATTAGGAAATGAAGCTGGTCGTATAGGTGCTGTAAAAAATTTCTTAGATAGAATTTCTAATAAATAGTGTGAAAGATAAGGAGGTGTCACAATGACTAACTCTGTATTTTCGACAATGCAAGATATTGAGAATGTTGCAACCGATATTATAAAATCATATGATAATGAGATTTATACGTATAAAGCTGTCTCCCAAAAAGAATTGGAAAAACTAGAAAAAAGTTATGATGAAAAAAGTCACGAAGAATTAATTTCAATAGAAAGCAATTTAGAAATGAAACAACAGAACCTCATTGATGAGGTTAATAAAACAATCAAGGAAAATGATGCAAAGATTCAGTATATTTCATCAAGTAGGAGAGGAGAATTTGTAGAAAAAATTATTGGTAGGGTGGTAGAAAAATATGGCTATTAGTCAGATGAAAAGAATTTCTCTACTATTTACTAAGAGTAGTCTTGATGATGTTTTAAAAACTATTCAAGAACTAGAGTCAGTGCAGTTCCGTGATTTAAAGGTTCAGGATAACTGGTCAGAAGCTCTAGAAAAAGATGAGGTTGTATTTCCAACTATTCAAATTTCTCATACTTCTAATTCCAATCATGGGGTTATTGAAGGAAATGATGCCTTGACTTATTTGATGAATAAACAACAACATTTGGAAGCAACTGTAGAGAAATTACAAGAATACCTACCGAAAGAAAACACGTTTAAGTTATTACAGCAACCTCCGATAACAACCTCTTATGAAGAATTAGAAAAATTTGGTAAAGCTAATGTTGCTGAAGGTGTTCTTAAAAAAGTGAATGATCAAATAAACAGAGTTCATGAATTAGAAAGAAACATTCAAAGTAATAATGAGGAAATAGAGAGATTAATAAAGTGGGAAAAATTAGAAATTGTTCCTGCGCATTTAGAACAATTTTCTTTCTGTAGAGGAAAAGTCGGAACAATTCCAAGGACTGTAGATAATCGCTTATACAATAATTTTTTAGAAAACAATATTGAAGTTCAAGAAATATTTTCTAATGATAGAGAGTACGGTATAGTTGTTTTCTATCAGTCCAGTTGCTCTATTGATTTTGATGACTACTTATTTGAACCATTTGATTATTCTAGAAAAGAATTACCGAAGCAGCGAGTAGTAGATTTGGATCAAGAAAACATGCAGTTAATAACTGAAAAAGAGAATATTATCGCATCGTTGCAAGATTCAAAGAAAAATTTGATAGATTTACAATGGCAAATTGACTATATTTTATCTATCTATGCTCGTCAAATCTCTAAGAATAACCTTTTGAGCACTCCGCATCTAGTTGCATTAGAAGGATGGATAGAAGAAACTCGTATTTTATATTTTATAAAAGTTATGGATGAGCGTTTTGGACATTCTATTTATATTTATGAATCGGAAACATTGTCGGATAATCAAGATGAAATACCTATCAAATTAACGAATCACTCTTTAATTGAACCATTTGAATTATTGACAGAAATGTATGCTCTGCCCAAATATTATGAGAAAGATCCTACACCTGTATTAGCACCATTTTACTTTACATTTTTTGGAATGATGGTTGCTGATTTAGGCTATGGTTTACTATTGTTTTTAGGAACAATGTTAGCATTAAAAATTTTTCATCTACCTTCAGTAACTAAGAGATTTTTAAAATTCTTTAATATATTAGGGGTAGCCGTTGCAATTTGGGGTGGAATCTATGGCTCATTTTTTGGATATGAGTTGCCATTTCATCTGATATCTACAACCTCGGATGTCATGACTATATTAGTATTGTCAGTTGTGTTTGGATTTATTACAGTATTTGTAGGTTTGTTAGCTTCAGGACTACAAAAAGTAAGAATGAAGAAATATGCAGAAGCATATAATTCAGGATTTGCGTGGTGTGTTATTCTGCTTGGCTTGTTATTTATTGCTGTTGGAATGTTGATGCCTGATATTAGACCGTTATTTGTATTAGGGAAATGGGTATCTATTTTTAATGCTGTGGGGATTTTGATTGTTTCTATTATTCAAGCCAAAAGCTTGTCAGGTATTGGATCAGGATTGTTTAATCTATATAATATTTCATCTTATATAGGTGATTTAGTTAGTTTCACTCGATTGATGGCATTAGGATTATCTGGAGCAAGTATAGCATCAGCTTTCAATTTAATTGTTGGTTTGTTTCCGGGGACATTGGCTAAACTGACAATTGGATTAGTATTATTCATTCTTTTACATGCGATCAATATTTTTCTATCGTTACTATCAGGATATGTTCATGGAGCACGTCTGATATTTGTTGAATTTTTTGGTAAGTTTTATGAGGGTGGAGGAAAACCATTTCAACCTTTGAAGGCTTCTGAGAAATATATTAAGGTTATTACAAAGAATTAATGGAGGATATATATAATGGAACATTTAGCAACTTATTTTTCAACCTATGGAGGAGCTTTCTTCGCTGCATTGGGAATTGTATTGGCGGTTGGATTAAGCGGTATGGGGTCTGCTTATGGAGTTGGTAAGGCTGGGCAATCTGCCGCAGCTTTACTGAAAGAACAGCCAGAAAAATTTGCCTCAGCTTTGATATTGCAACTACTGCCCGGAACACAAGGATTATATGGTTTTGTTATTGGAATTTTAATTTGGTTGCAATTAACTCCAGAACTTCCTTTGGAAAAAGGCGTTGCTTATTTCTTTGTAGCTCTTCCAATTGCTATTGTAGGATACTTTTCGGCTAAGCATCAAGGAAATGTAGCAGTAGCGGGAATGCAAATCTTGGCTAAAAGACCAAAAGAATTCATGAAGGGAGCAATTTTGGCTGCCATGGTAGAAACCTATGCAATTCTTGCCTTTGTCGTATCATTTATTTTGACCCTTCGTGTATAAGAAATTAATTTGCTATTCAAAGGAGGTGTCTAAATGAGCAATTTAGAAAACTTACGAGAATCTGTTATTGAACAAGCTCATGAAAAAGGGCGTATGAAATTATTGGATTCCAAAAAGAAGATTGATGATGAATTTGAAATGCAAAAGTCGGTCATTGTAAAGAAAAAAGAAGTTGAACATGAACGAAAGTTAAAAGATTTACAGCAGAAATATCAAATAATTTTTCAACAATTAAAAAATAAGGAACGCCAATCAACGTTAGTATCAAAACAGAAAATATTAAAAGAACTTTTTCAATCTGCTTTAATAGAAATGGAATCTTGGAATGCAGATAAAGAAATGGAGTTCATCTATCGAATTCTGGAACGATATTCACAACAAGAGGTCATTGTAACTTTTGGGGAGCGGACTTTAGCTAAATTCAATTTGGAACAATTAGAGAAATTGAAATTCTCTTTTCCAAATCATTTATTTAGTGAACAGCCTATCTCAAATGAATCAGGCTTACTTATTTCAATAGGTAAAATTGATGATAACTATTTGTATAAAACATTAATTGGTTCGATTTCTAAGGAAGAAAGTTCAAGTATCGCAAATCAAATTTTTATCAATTAAGGATGAAATTGGTTAATCCTTCTTAGAAATTTGGAGTATTCCAATAAAATTAGAAAGGTATTTTATGGATACTAATCTTTTTTCAAAAATAAATACGACGATTTCTGTAAAAGAAAACGATTTTATTACAGAAGAAAAATTTCAAAAAATTATACAATCCAAAGATACGGAGACATTGGCATTTATCTTAGAAGCAACTCCCTATCATTTATCGATTGACGTTTTAGAAAATCCTAGTCAGACAGAGATTTCGCTAATGACAAAATTAGTCAATGATTATAGATGGGCCTATGCTGAAAGTCCGTCTGATAAAATTGTGACTTTATTTGCTTTACGATATGTTTATCATAATATCAAAGTTTTATTAAAATCTAAGGCGGCAATTAAGAAAGATTTTTCTAAATTATTAATTCCAATAGGGATTTTTGATATAGAAAGTTTAAAACATTTAGTTTCTTCCTTACATTCAGATACACTTCCTGATTTTATGGTTCATGAAGTAGAATCAATTTGGAATGAGTATGAAACTTTTAATAATATTCGTGTACTTGATGTCGGAGCTGATCTAGCATATTTTAAACATCTGAAACTTTTATCTAATGAGTTAGGTGGGGTGCTGTCTCAGGTTATTGTTGCAATGATTGACTTTTATAATATTATTACTGTAAAACGTGGTTTATCTCAAAATAAGAGTCATGGGGATATTTTACAATTACTTTCAGATGAAGGAAGTATTTCTGCTAAAGAATTTATATACATTGTAGAAAATCAAGAAATATTTGTGTGGTTCAATAAAATAAATCTAAGCTTAGATTCAATCTTTTCAACTTACGAATTGAAGATGCAGGACGCAACAATTTCATCTTCTGAGTTAGAATTTTTATGTGATTTACTATTGTATAAAACTTTAGATCAAGGAAGGTATAATGTAGATGGGCCGTTAGTTCTTGCTAGATATTTATTGGGATGTGAGTTTGAAGTAAAGAATCTTAGAATGATCATATCAGCTCTTCAAAATACAATTCCTTTTGAATCAATAAAAGAAAGGATACGCCCGCATTATGGAAGCTAATAAGTATAAAATTGGCATAATTGGTAGCCATGATATTATTTTACCCTTTAGCATGATTGGGTTTGATATATTTCCTGCCTATCAAGAACAAGAAGCTATAAATACTCTAAGAAAATTAGCTCAATCTGATTATGGTGTCATTTATATCACTGAAGACATTGCTTCAATGATATTAGATACAATTCGCCATTATGATTCTCAAGTTGTGCCTGCTATTATTTTATTACCGACTCATAAACAAGGTTTAAATTTAGGATTAAAACGTATAGAGGATAATGTAGAGAAAGCAGTAGGACACAATATTTTATAATAATGTACAAAATTGTCTGTAATATTATTCTATAATTTTTGAACTTAGTAAGGAGAATAACTTTGACTCAAGGGAAGATTATAAAAGTATCGGGACCTCTAGTTATTGCATCAGGTATGCAGGAGGCTAATATTCAAGATATTTGCCGTGTAGGTAAGCTAGGGTTAATCGGTGAAATTATTGAAATGAGAAGAGATCAGGCATCTATCCAAGTCTATGAAGAAACATCTGGTCTTGGTCCGGGAGAACCTGTTGTTACAACTGGAGAACCTCTCTCGGTTGAATTAGGGCCAGGATTGATTTCTCAAATGTTTGATGGCATACAACGCCCATTAGATCGATTTAAATTGGCTACTCATAATGATTTTCTAGTTCGTGGGGTAGAAGTTCCAAGTTTGGATAGAGATATTAAGTGGCATTTTGATTCCACTATAGCAATTGGTCAAAAAGTGAGTACGGGTGATATTCTTGGAACTGTCAAGGAAACCGAGGTAGTTAATCATAAAATTATGGTTCCTTATGGAGTATCTGGAGAAGTCGTTTCTATTTCATCTGGCGATTTTACAATTGATGAAGTTGTATATGAAATAAAAAAATTGGACGGTAGTTTCTATAAAGGAACGCTTATGCAAAAATGGCCTGTCCGCAAGGCGCGTCCTGTTTCTAAACGTTTAATTCCAGAAGAACCATTAATCACAGGTCAACGAGTTATTGATACATTCTTTCCAGTAACCAAAGGGGGAGCTGCAGCAGTTCCTGGACCGTTTGGAGCAGGAAAGACAGTTGTACAACACCAAGTAGCTAAATTTGCCAATGTTGATATTGTCATTTATGTTGGTTGTGGAGAACGTGGAAATGAAATGACGGATGTACTAAATGAGTTTCCTGAGTTGATTGACCCTAATACCGGACAATCAATTATGCAACGGACAGTTCTGATTGCTAATACTTCAAATATGCCTGTTGCTGCTCGTGAGGCTTCAATTTATACAGGAATTACCATGGCTGAGTATTTTCGTGATATGGGCTACTCTGTAGCCATTATGGCTGATTCAACTTCACGTTGGGCAGAAGCGCTACGTGAAATGTCAGGACGTCTAGAAGAAATGCCTGGTGATGAGGGTTATCCTGCTTATCTGGGAAGTCGTATCGCTGAATATTATGAAAGAGCAGGACGTTCTCAGGTTCTAGGGCTTCCAGAACGTGAAGGAACGATTACTGCTATTGGAGCTGTATCGCCACCTGGTGGAGATATTTCAGAACCAGTTACTCAAAACACTTTACGGATTGTGAAAGTTTTTTGGGGGCTTGATGCTCCGTTGGCACAGCGACGTCATTTTCCTGCAATTAACTGGCTTACATCTTATTCACTATATAAAGACAGTGTGGGCACTTATATAGATGGTAAAGAGAAGACAGATTGGAATAGTAAAATAACTCGTGCGATGAACTACTTACAACGGGAATCTAGTTTAGAGGAAATTGTTCGTCTTGTTGGAATTGATTCTCTGTCTGATAATGAACGACTAACGATGGAAATTGCTAAACAAATTCGAGAAGATTATTTGCAACAGAACGCTTTTGATTCGGTAGATACATTCACTTCGTTTGCTAAACAAGAAGCAATGCTAAGTAATATCCTAACTTTTGCTGATCAGGCAAATCATGCTTTAGAGTTGGGTTCTTACTTTACAGAGATTATGGAAGGTACCGTGGCAGTTCGAGACCGTATGGCGAGAAGTAAATATGTTTCAGAAGATAGATTAGATGAAATCAAAATTATATCAAATGAGATTACACATCAAATTCATTTGATATTAGAAACAGGAGGTCTATAAATGAGTGTTATAAAAGAATACAGAACTGCTAGTGAAGTTGTTGGGCCTCTTATGATTGTTGAACAAGTAAATAATGTGTCTTACAATGAGTTAGTTGAAATTCAACTTCATAATGGAGAAATTCGTCGTGGACAAGTTTTAGAAATTCACGAAGATAAAGCAATGGTTCAGCTTTTTGAAGGATCTAGTGGAATAAATTTAGAAAAGTCTAAAATTCGTTTTGCTGGTCATGCATTAGAATTGGCTGTATCTGAGGATATGGTTGGTCGTATTTTTAATGGGATGGGAAAACCAATTGATGGTGGACCAGATTTAATTCCAGAGAAATATTTAGATATTGATGGTCAAGCTATTAATCCTGTATCTAGAGATTATCCAGATGAATTTATTCAGACAGGGATCTCCTCTATTGATCATTTGAATACTCTTGTACGTGGTCAAAAATTACCAGTATTTTCAGGTTCGGGCTTACCTCATAATGAATTAGCTGCTCAGATAGCAAGACAAGCGACTGTTTTAAATTCTGATGAAAATTTTGCGGTTGTATTTGCAGCAATGGGTATTACTTTTGAAGAAGCTGAGTTTTTTATGGAAGAACTCAGAAAAACAGGAGCAATCGATCGTTCGGTTTTATTTATGAACTTGGCAAATGATCCTGCAATTGAGCGTATTGCAACTCCCCGCATTGCTTTAACTGCGGCAGAGTATCTAGCTTTTGAAAAAGATATGCACGTTCTAGTTATCATGACGGATATGACTAACTATTGTGAAGCGTTACGTGAAGTCTCGGCAGCTCGCCGTGAAGTTCCAGGGAGACGAGGCTATCCGGGATATTTATATACAAATTTATCAACTCTATACGAAAGGGCTGGTCGCTTAGTTGGTAAAAAAGGTTCGGTGACACAGATTCCTATTTTAACAATGCCAGAAGATGACATAACACATCCAATTCCTGATTTAACTGGATACATTACTGAAGGGCAAATTATTTTGTCGCATGAGTTGTATAATCAAGGTTATCGTCCACCAATCAATGTTTTACCTTCTCTCTCTCGATTAAAAGATAAGGGATCTGGAGAAGGTAAAACTCGTGGAGATCATGCTCCAACTATGAATCAACTGTTTGCAGCCTATGCCCAAGGGAAAAAGGTTGAAGAGTTAGCAGTAGTATTAGGAGAATCGGCTTTATCTGATGTAGATAAATTGTATGTGAGGTTTACAAAGCGTTTTGAAGAAGAGTACATAAACCAAGGATTTTATAAAAATCGAAATATAGAAGATACGTTGAATCTTGGGTGGGAATTACTATCAATTCTTCCTAGAACAGAGTTAAAACGTATCAAAGATGATTTGCTTGATAAATACTTACCTTTGGTAGAAGTTTAATCCGGAAATGGAGTGATTATCTATGGTACGTTTGAATGTAAAACCAACTCGTATGGAATTGAATAACTTAAAGGAACGTTTGAAAACAGCTGAACGTGGACATAAGTTATTAAAGGATAAAAGAGATGAATTGATGAGGCGATTTATTTCTTTGATTCGTGAGAATAATCAACTTCGGAAAGAAGTAGAAAGTTATCTAATTGATAATCTAAAATCCTTTGCAGTTGCTAAATCATTAAAGAATTCTCAAATGGTGGAGGAATTATTTTCAATTCCATCGAAAGAAATTGAATTATTTGTTGAGAAAGAAAATATCATGAGTGTAACAGTTCCTAGAATGCATATGAATATTACTTCTCAAAATGCGAACAGTGAATACAGCTATTTATCTTCTAATAGTGAAATGGATGATGTATTTGCTACAATGAATAGTTTAATTGATAAATTACTAAGACTGGCAGAAGTTGAAAAAACGTGTCAGTTAATGGCTGATGAAATAGAAAAAACACGTAGACGTGTAAATGGTTTAGAATACTCGATTATTCCAAACTTGTCGGAAACTATTCATTATATAGAATTGAAACTAGAGGAGGCAGAAAGAGCCAATTTAGTTCGTATTATGAAAGTGAAGTAGATCCTTTATTTAGATTATTAATTAGATGAACAAATATCAGCTTGGATAAGGCTTTAAGCCTTTCTAAGCTTTTTTATTGACAGTATCAGGATATCTTTTTCAAAATTTTGGTTTGTTAGATAATGAAAATGTTTCTACTAATCTAGATTTAGGATTAGTAAATCTTAAATGTAATTATATAGAAAAAGATAAGTTAAAAAAAGATGTATTAGCAAGAGTTGGTCTAACTCATATTCATCTGGAACAAAAGATATATGAATTGTCTGGCGGTGAAGCACAACGTGTTGCTTTAGCGAAAATCATTCTTAAAAATCCACCATTAATACTTGCGGATGAGTTGACTGTATCGCTCGATCCTACGACTTCACAAGGAATTATGAAATTATTATTAGATATGAAAAATGAAAATCGTCTAATCATCATTGCATCTCATAATCCCGATATTTGGAATCAAGCAGATGAAGTTATAAATTTAAATCAATTATAGTTACAGTCAATAGATATCTTCTATATTTTAAAGTTATTTTATCTGAATCCGTAAAAGCAGTTCAATCTTGTACTGCTTTTTTCTTTTACGACTTACGCTGTTTGGTTTCATGAGCAAGCCCCTCAAAGTGAACTAATAACAAATCATGAGAAGTGATAGTGATGAAATTTCTGTAACGGAAGTAGAGCGAATTGCTGAACCATTAAATGAGTATCTCTCGAAGTAGATGCGTCTATTTTGACTTCTAGTCTGATAGAATGGTAGTTTGAAAATGTAAATGATAGCTACTGTTCATAAAACATAGAAGGTATGTAGGGTGTTGTGAGAGGAGCTAGAAATTAGTACTTACCTGATTATTCCAACAACTCCAAAGATGTGATAAAAATTTCAACTACTCTTATCTATAATAAAGCTACCTGTTCTTTGAA
>CAUPZW010000025.1:0-28929 GCA_963515655.1 Streptococcus mitis | reverse complement strand
GAACGTTGAAACAACGCCATGGCGAATCTTGGTTACGAACTAGATGAATATTGCGGTCCGCATAGTCCTTAACTTCTTCAGGATCATGGGTAATCATCAAAACAGCCTTGCCATGATGATGGGCACTGTGGTGCATGAGTTCGTAAAATTCGTTTTTACTTCCTGCATCCATCCCCGTTGTCGGCTCATCTAGGATAAACACATCTGGATCCGAAGCAAACATGCGCGCAATCACCGCTCGCTGCTTTTGTCCTCCAGATAGAGACCCCAAGCGTTTGTCTCGGTGTTCCCACATACCAACTGAGTCCAAACTAGCCTTGATATGCTCCTCATCATGAGCATTCAAACGACGGAACCAGCCTTTTCGCGGATAGCGACCCGACTTGACAAATTCATAGACCGTACTTGGAAAACCCGCATTAAAACTGGCAATCTGTTGAGGAAGATAGGCTATTCTCAATTTCTTACCCTGCGTATTTGTCTTTGAAATAGTCACCTTGCCAATGCGTGGTTGGAGGATTCCAAGACTGGCCTTGATTAATGTCGTCTTAGCCGCTCCATTTTCCCCAGTCAAGGTAACAAATTCCCCACTATCAACACTATAATTGATATGTTCAAGAACTGGCTCCTTATCATAATAGAAGGACAAATCCTCTACCGTAATATATCTCATTATTTGATTTCTCCTACTAAAGCAGTCAAAAACCGCTGAATAACTTTTTGTTCATTTGGAGTAAACTGAGTCGCCACTTGTTCATAGGTTAAAAGTGTATGCTCATGGTGATGATGGTGCTCCTCAGCGATTGGACGAGCCAAATCAGTCAACTGATAAAAAATCACACGCGCATCCTTAGGATCTTTAGATGTTTCCAACATCCCTTCCTTAACCAAAGACTTAATGGCCTTGGTAACTGCTGCCTGACTGACATTGAGGCGACGCGCCAATTCTGAATTTGTTAAAGATTCCTCTGACAAGAGCATGAGAATGTGCTCCTGAGTATTGGTCAGGGCTACCTCGCTAGTACAATGACCTATTAGGATTTCATGCTGATTTTCTGCCTGCAAAATCACCTCATTCAAAAAGCCATCGATATCCTTCGCTAGCTGTCTCATATTTGACTCCTTTCCTTTTAGACTTCTCTTTTTTAAGAGAAAAATACTATTCTTTGACATTTTATTTACCAGTTAATTATATCACAAGCAAAAAAAGAGTCAAGAAAAAACGTGAAAATAGGCTTCATTCTTGAACTCTTCTATATTATGATCTATTGAAAGTCCTTGATATCTCCATCGTATGTCGCCCAATCTTTGCTGAAAAAGCGCTCATTCAAGTGGTAAGTCGGAGCTGGTGTGGGATTGGATAGGAAAGGATCAACTGCCTTGTCAAAAGCCAACCAACCCAACCAACCAAGGTGAATGGTATCCTTCATAAAGAAAGGCTCCCCGCCGTCATTAGAAAAATCTGCTATATTGGTAAACCCTTGACTCTCTAACTGGTAGCGAATCTTCTGCACCGTTTGTTGGTACATATCCTCTCGTAGACCAGCATAATCCATCCATTTTTTGTTAACAGGTGGAATGATAAAAATCGGGTTTACCTTGGATTTAGAAAACTGTGTTAACACCAACTGCAAGTCATTATACTCTGGCGATTTGAGGTAGGTAAAGTTTTTCTGAGAATCCTTTAATTTCTTCAAATCCTTCTTGATCTGCGTATTATAGAAATAATTTTCCATTCCCAGATCATTATTGGAAGTATTCTTTTCAGCATCTGCTTTAACAATATCTTCTATGACTTGATAAGAAAACTTGTCTGGCAAGGTCTTTAAATACTTAACTACATGCTTATCATAATTGACATAGCCTCTAACTGAAAACTGACCAAAAAAGGAAGCTTGGCGTTCATTAAACCGAGCCAATAATTCAATCATTTCATTGTCTGCTGTCGACAATTCTTCTTTGCTTGCCAACTTCTGAACCAGGTCCTTCATAGCTACATTTGGAAACTGCTGCAGTAAGCGAGTCGCTGCATATTGGCTAGCCTGATCTCCAGATTGATTTTCCAGAAAACTGGTCAACTGGTCTCCATTAAAATACTGCTGGAAGGCAGCTGGTTCATAGCCATTTTTACTGAACCACTGAGGCGAGATAACATATACAACTTGTTTATTCTCCAGTTGTGGCAGCATCTGTTGCATTCCAAAATACTGGTTAAGCGATGCAGCTCCCCTCTGTCCTAAAAGATAAGGACGGTAGGAGCGATTGTATTTCTCAGCTAATACCGCAGGATGAGCACCATCAAAACGAAGCCATTCACTAGAGCCAAAGAAGGGAACAAAACGCATATTTGGATCAGATAGAGCTCTGACCTTTTGACTTCGCTCCTTAAAACTATCGATAGTAGTAGCCACCGCTGAACGCTTTTCAGCTCCTAGATTATGACGCATCTCAGTAGGATAAAAGAAAATGAGCAGAAAAACCAACAAACCAGCTATCAAGACCGGTCCGAAGATCATCCATAAGCGTTTAAGCATTTTGTAGCTCCACAATACCAGCTATGATTTTATTAGCTGTATTCCAGTCATCACGACCAAACTCTGTTACAGGGACACGAATGTCAAAACGGTTTTCAATCTCCACAATCAATTCAACCGTTCCCATGCTATCCAAGACACCTGCATCAAAAAGATCTTCATCCATCATGTCAGAAACATCTTCCATAAACAACTCATCAATAATTTCGATAACTTCTGATTTGATATCCATATTTTATTTCCTTTTATTTTTTAAACCATAAATCATTCAAAAATCCAGAAAAGATTAAGAATGATAGCATGACGACATGGAAGGTGACAACCATGCCAAGCAACTGAATCCAGCGATTCTCAGGTAGAGTAGCATTCCCTGCTTTTTTCCGCTCCTTATTGAGCGTTTTTTTCTTGCGAATCCAAGCGTCATTGATAACCAGTCCAATCCCATGAAAGAGGCCATAGGCGATATAGTACCAGGTCACTCCATGCCAAAATCCCATAATCAGCATATTTACAATGTAGGCCACACTTGAGGTTACATTACGATTTTTAAAGACCTTCTTTCTGGTCAATACCATGACCATCCGCATAAACACAAAGTCACGGAACCAGAAAGAAAGACTCATGTGCCAACGATTCCAAAACTCCTTTAAATCCCTTGATAAAAAGGGCTTGTTAAAGTTAATGGGACTACGGATTCCCATTAAGTTTGAGATGGCTAAGGCAAACATAGAGTAACCTGCAAAGTCAAAGAAGAGCTCCAGACCAAAGGTATACATAACCGCCAAGGCATAGGGGTTAAAGAAGCCACCTGACTGCAAGGCTAGATTCTTCAAAGGAGGCAACAAGGTCTCTCCTAAAACATGAGCTAGGATAAACTTATACAAAAAGCCCCACATGATATAGCGAACAGATTCATCCAGCATATCCATCAACTCATCCCGCTCAGGAATGGTCTGATAATTTTCATTAAAACGCTTAAAGCGATCAATTGGACCACTTGAAAAAGTCGGCATGAAGAGTAGAAAGCGGAGGAATTCCCAGAGGGTAAAATCCTTAATCACTCCATCTCTCAGCTCGATGATAATCCCAACCGAACGAAAAGTCAGGTAAGAAATTCCCAAGAACCCAAGCAAAGACTGTGTTCCATTGATAGCTGGTTGCACCTTGACAAAGATAATCGGAAGGAGGGACAGAAAACTAACTAGATAGAAGACCCACTTGCCATCCTTACTTTTTCGATAATGCTTGTAGAAAAGCAAGAGCAATATCTCCCAGCAAAGGTAGATACCCAAGGCAGCCAATTGATTAGTCTTCCCACCTACCAACATGGTGACGATAAAGAAGAGGCTAACCAGCACTTCATACCAGGCAAAGCGTTTCTTAAAAAAGAGGCCAATAAAGATAGGTAAGGTTGCAGCAATCACATAGACAAAATACTGAGGATTGCCGTATGGCTCTAAATGAGGAAGCTGTTGAAAGAACTCCATCATCTCTCATTCACCTCGTTAATCAATCCTTTGATATCAATTTTTCCATTTGGAGTCAGTGGCAAACTATCTCGATAAAGGAATTTAGACGGCATCATGTAGGACATCATGATGTCTGTCAAGTCTTCCTTAATCGCCTTGGTAATATCGATATCACGTTCAAACTGCTCGCGGACACCATCTTTTAAGATGACATAGGCTAGTAGATTTTGTACCTTGTGGTCTTTATTATAACGTGGAACAGCAACAGCAGACTCGATAAAGCGAGACTTATTAAGGTTTTGAGAGACATCTTCCAACTCAATGCGGTAACCGTTGAACTTGATCTGGAAGTCCATGCGTCCGCCGTAGAGAAGCAAGCCCTCATCTGTCATAGTTCCCACATCGCCTGTGTGATAGGCTGGCAGTCCTTCGAACTCAAAGAAGGCTTCCGCTGTTTTTTCAGGATTGTTCATATAGCCTTTTGACACAGCTGGTCCAGAAACAATGATTTCTCCCTGTTCCCCATTTGGTAGTTTATTACCTTCCTCATCAATGATAAATGTTGGAGAATCAGCCTTGGTATAGCCGATTGGGAGGCGTTTGAGAGTCGCTAACATCTCATCTGTCACGGCAACTGCTGACAGAGCCACTGTCGCTTCTGTTGGGCCGTAGGCATTGATAATACGAGCATGCGGGAAACGTTCGCGCAGTTTTTGAGCCGTTTTGACCGTCAATTCTTCGCCATCAAAGTAGAAATGCGTGATACCAGGCATTTTCTCGCTATTAAAGTCTTCTGACAACATGGCCATATCTGCAAAAGAAGGGGTTGATGTCCAGATAGCGATTGGCAATGAAAAGATGGTCGCAAAGAGTTGCTTAAAGTTCTGAGTAATGGCTGAAGGAAGGGCAAAAAGCGTACCACCCAGTGCCAAGGTCGGCGCCCAGTACATGACAGACAGGTCAAATGAGTAAGGTGGCTGAGCCAGCATTTGTGGACGACTTGGCGTCGCAAATTCCTTGTCCGTAATCATCCAATTGGTAAAGCTGAGGAGGTTATCATGTGAAATCTGCACTCCCTTAGGCTTACCAGTCGTACCAGAAGTAAAGATGATGTAGTAATTATCATCACCCTTGACTGGATGCGTGATCTCATAGCTATTTCCTTGAGCAAAGGCTTCCTTAACCTGAGCTAGAGTCATCATTGGTGTAGAAACCTGCTCCAATGGGAAGTCTGAGATCGCAATAATCAAGCTTGGCTCTGCTACTTCTAAAATTGCCGAAACTCGCTCCAAGGCCGAATGGCTGTCAATGGGAATGTAGGCATGTCCTGACTTAGTCAGTGCTACAAAAGTTGCCAACATTTCATATTCTTGGCCTCCAAAAACGACTACAGGAGACTTCTCTGGTAAATCCAGTTGATCGATGGCTGCAGCCAAACTATCCGAATCAGTCTTTAAATCTCCATAAGTGTGTTCCTGCCCCAAAACATTATAAACAGGATAGCTAGGCTGTGTCTGAGCAAAATGCTCAATGGTTTCAATCATATCTACTATTGGTTTATTTGACACAATAGGGGTTCTCCTTCAAGTTAAAATTCATTATAGATAAAGCCTCCTTGACCCTGACCAAGATAGCTAAAGAAGTAAAGCAGCCCTAGAAAGATAAGAAAATACAAGGCTGTCCGACCAAGAAAAAGGTACAATTCTTTTCTTTGTTTCATCAAGAAAAACCATTCATTTCTGTAATTTTTGTTAAAATAAGATGAACTCTTACTATAGTATTTTTCTACCATTGTACCACTTTATAGGGTGGTTTTTCAATTGTTTACCGTACATTTTCACTACATTTCAGCTTGTTTTAAGGATTATGCGGTTTTTCTATGCATATTTTTAAAAAAAGCCTGAGATTTTCATCTCAAGCTCTTATCAACATAATTGTTTTCTAGATTAAAAAAGTGAGAATACAAGCACGGCCAAGGCTGCACCGATAACAGGTCCCACAACTGGAATCCAAGCGTAAGACCAGTCTCCGTCTCCCTTGTTTGAAATTGGAAGGATGCTGTGCATGATACGAGGTCCAAGGTCACGGGCTGGGTTCAAGGCATAACCTGTTGTCCCACCTAGTGATAGACCGATACCGACAATCAAAGTTCCCACTGCAAAGGTTCCGATACCTGCCTGAAAATCGTACAGCCCCAAAGCAAAGATTGTCAACACCAAAACAAAGGTGCCAAGGATTTCGCTGATCAAGTTTGATACAGTATCTTTGATAGCTGGTCCTGTGCTGAAGGTTGCCAGGATATTTCCTGCATTTTCTTCTGCCTCATAATGCGGTTTGAATTGCAACCAAACCAAAATCTGACCGAGCATAGCCCCTGCGAACTGAGCTAGGATATAAGGGAATACTGATGCCCAAGGCAAGTCACCTTTTAAAGCCACACCAATGGTCACAGCTGGATTCAAATGAGCTGGACTGAGTTTTCCAGATACAAAGACTGCAACCGCAACTGCAATCCCCCAACCCATCGTAATCACAATCCAACCTGAGCTGTTGCTCTTGGTTTTTGGAAGAACCACACCTGCAACAACACCATTTCCTAGAAGAATCAGGATTAAAGTCCCCAAAAATTCTCCAAATAATTCATTCATCATCTTTCTGTCTCCATTAAAAAGAAGGGGCGGGCGGCAAGGAGTCCTGCCCTCCACCTCTTTTATTTTTTCTTAATTTTTTAATTCTGCTAAATCGTTGTTAGCGAGAGCTGCTTCGACATCTGCTCGGTAGCCTGCTTTTTCTTCTTCTGACCAATCATAGAATCGTCCCATTTCATTCAAAACTGGCTCAACGATGCTATCCAAACTATCACGCATAAAGAGCATGTGGTTGGTACGACGAAGAAGGAAGTCAACTGGGCTAAGTGCCAACTCATTGCGCATTGCATAGTGAAGGGACAAGGTATCTGCCAAGCTGAGTCCTGGCGCTTGTTCCAAACTATGAGCAAGAGCAAAGACTTTCGGTGCATTTGAACCGTAGAGATTTGCTAGGTAATGAGCTTCCTTGCTATCCAAGCCACGTGACACTCCAAGTTGCGCAAAGGCTTCGATTTCTGAGTCCACATTTGCTGGATTCAATTCCCCACCTGAAACAGGGTAAGTCTTAGAATTGATCAGTTTAAAGCTACGGTCAAATTCTGCTTTGAGGATGTCAACCACGCGCTCCATAGCTCCTTCAGCCATCTTACGGTAGTCTGTGATTTTACCACCAGCAAGGGTCAAGAGGCCATTGTCATCTCGGTCCAAGCTCGAACCACGTGAAACTGCAGATGGATCCAAATGTTTCTCAGAGGTACTGCTTTCAAGCTTGCTGACAGCAGACTCAACATCTTCACGCGTTTTTTCTTTAGAGAGATAAGATTCAACAGTCGCAATCAAGTTGTTAAAGCTTTCATCACTGATGGTTCCGTTATTTCCTCCATTGTAGTCAGAAGCGCTATTACCTGCGATCAATGGACGAAGACCTGCCCAGCTACTTTCGATATCATCAATGGTGATGTTGGCTTCTGGGAAGCGGTTGTTGACAATGCCAAGTAGATAATCTACATCTTCCTGCGTCACTTTTGGATGTTCCAAATCACCTGTATAGTCTGTATCAGTTGTACCAAAGTAAGTCTTGTTTTCACGTGGGAGAACAAAGACCATACGGCCATCACCCAAACCTGTGTCAAAGTAAACTGGCTGTGAAACCTTGATCTTGCTTGAATCCACTACCAAGTGAACTCCCTTAGTTGGACGCATTTGTGAGAATTGGGTTCCCTTATTAGACAAATTACGTACCTTGTCGCTCCAAGGACCTGTCGTGTTGATAACCAGACGAGCCTTGATTTCAAAGACTTGGTCTGTCAACAAATCACGAGCTACAACACCTGTAATCTTGCCACTTTCGTCAAAGAGGAAGCCTTCTGCCTTAACGTGGTTGGCAATGAGAGCACCGTCTTGGTTGGCACGTTTGATATTTTCAATCACGAGACGCGCATCGTTGTTACGGAAGTCAAGGTAAACCCCACCTCCTACCAAACCTTCTTTCTTCAAGTTTGGCTGGCGTTCCAAGACTTCTTCCTTACTCAAAACCTTGTTAGCAGCTGGTGTGTTGTTAACTCCTGCCAAAAGATCGTACAAGTCCATAGCTACTTTAAGACGGAAAAGGCTAAAAGTAGCTCCATCTTCGTCGTAAACTGGCAAGAGCATTGGGTCTGGTTTTGGAATATGTGGAGCAATTTGTTGAACTACTGCACGTTCTGAAACCGTATCTGACACCACTTCTACGTCGAATTGTTTGAGGTAACGAAGACCTCCGTGAACCAATTTTGTTGAACGGCTAGATGTTCCTTCTGCGAAGTCCTGCATTTCAATCAAACCAGTATCTAGACCACTAGCTGCTGCCTGTAAAGCTACACCAGCCCCTGTGATTCCTCCACCGATAATCAAGAGGTCCAGGGTACGTTCTTGCATTTTTTGAATTGATAATTCACGTGTTTTCTTTGAAAATTCCATATTTACACACTTTCTAACTAAGTCGCTTTATTCTTCCAGTATTAGTCATCTACTTCCGCAAAGACTTGGGTTGCTTTCACAGCTTTCTTCCAGCCCTTGTAGAGTTGTTCCTTGCGAGATTCGTTCATAGATGGCTCAAAGAGTTCTCCTGTCTCGTTCAAGAGTTTCAACTCATCCAAGTCTTTCCAATAGCCCACTGACAAACCTGCTAGGAAGGCTGCCCCTAGAGCTGTTGTTTCCAAGTTTTTGGCGCGTGCGATATCGATTCCCAAAATGTCAGCTTGGAACTGCATGAGGAAATTGTTCATAGCTGCACCACCGTCTACTTTCAAGACTTGGATAGCTGTCTGAGCATCCACTTGCATGGTGTCGATGATATCACGTACTTGATAAGCGATAGACTGCAAGGTTGCCTTGATAAAGTCTTCTTTACTTGTTCCACGAGTCAAGCCAAAGACAGAACCGCGAGCGTTTTGGTTCCAGTATGGAGCACCTAGACCTGTAAAGGCTGGAACGACATAAACTTCATCGTTGTTGTGAGAATCACGAGCGTATTTTTCAGATTCTGGTGAATTTTCAACCATGCGAAGACCGTCACGAAGCCACTGAATGGCGCTTCCTGCGATGAAGATAGAACCTTCCAAGGCATAGTAAACCTTGCCATTGATTCCGTAACCAATGGTTGTCAAGAGGTTGTTCTCAGACAACTGCATCTCTTCCCCAGTATTCATGATGATGAAAGAACCTGTTCCATAAGTATTTTTAACCATACCAGGTTCAAAGGCCAACTGACCAAAGAGGGCTGCTTGTTGGTCCCCAGCCATACCTGAGATTGGCACTTGTCCACCATAGAAATGGAATGGCGCTGTCTTACCGTAAATTTCAGAGTTAGAACGAACTTCTGGCAACATAGCCTTAGGAATGTTGAGGATTTCCAAAATCTCATCATCCCATTTGAGTTCTTTAATGTTATAAAGCATGGTACGGGCTGCATTTGAGTAGTCAGTCACGTGAGCCGCACCGTCAGTCAATTTCCAAACCAACCAAGTATCGATGGTACCAAAGAGCAATTCACCCTTTTCTGCTCGCTCTTGAGCTCCTTCTACATGGTCTAAAATCCAACGAACCTTGGTAGCAGAAAAGTAAGCATCGATGATCAAACCAGTCTTTTCATGGAATTTTTCCACATAACCTTGGCTTTTTAGTTGTTCAGCCAAAGGAGCAGTTTGGCGTGATTGCCAAACGATAGCGTTGTAGATAGGGAGCCCTGTTTTCTTATCCCAGACAACAGTTGTTTCACGCTGGTTAGTAATCCCGATTGCTTCGATTTGATTTGGCTTGACACCACTTTCGATGAAAGCACCCGCAATAACTGACTGAACAGAGTTCCAAATTTCATTGGCATTGTGTTCTACCCAACCTGCCTGAGGGAAAATTTGAGTGAACTCTTTTTGACTAGAGCTAACTTTTTCTCCTTTTTTATTAAAGATAATGGCACGAGAACTTGTTGTTCCCTGGTCAATAGCCATGATGTATTTTTCTTGTGACATGTGATGTCCTCCTCATAAAGATCTTGAGGATGTCTCCTCTTTACACTAACTAGTATACAAAATAAAGCGCTTTCTTGTTTATCAACTTTTTTTAATTTTTAAAAAAATGTGAGGAGATTGTGTAAATTTCACAAAAAAGACCTGGAATAACCAAGCCTTTTAAGTGAATAATAACTGGCGAATCGCTACCAAATCCTCCATATCCAAGTCGTTTTTTAAATAATAAACTGGGGTCTGTTCCTTCTTATGAATCGGGTTATTGGTAACCAGCAAATCATAATGCCGAGTACAATCATAGGCTTCAATGGTAATAAAACGATTATATTCCAAATACCGTTTCAAAATGGCAGCCATCCTTGAAAAGACAAGAAAACCAGATGTCAAATCCAGACCAATCCGCATATGCTGGCCACCATTTTCAGCCATATATTCTATCAACTGGAGCCATTCCCAGAGAATTTTCTTATCCAAATCCGTCCCCTGCTGAAAGGCAGGTAGAGCATGAAAAATCTCCTCTGCCGTTCCCCTAAAATCATGTTCCATCAACAAATATGGATGACGATTCTCTAACTGATACTTGTAGCGATCCTGTAAAATATAGCCCTTATAGAGATAGGCTTGAGCACAAAGCTGACTAAGTTCATAGGTGACATGGTCCTCTGTATAGTCCCCCAATAGTTCCTCCTTCTTCATTTCTTGAATCAACTGCGTCAGCAAATCTGCCAACTGCCCTCCAAATCCAAGAATATACTCCATAGTATGAAGAGGAAGAATGCGATGAGATAGGAGGAAGGAGAAGAAAATCATCATCTCACCATCCTCAGTTCCGAGAGGGATGTGTTGCCCAGCGAAAAAGGACGGAGCCTTTCTCAGCAAACGAAGGTAGAAAATATTGTCAAAATACCCTCGCATTTTTTCTTCTATGACTTGAAACTGACAGGCATTGACCCGAAGACGCTGTTGACTGATATGAACCCAGAGAACCAAATCCAATTTCTGGCCCGAAGACAAGCTAGCACCGCAGATTTCTTCTAGAGTAGCAATATCCTGCTTTCTCTCTGGTTTCTGCATATGGCTTTCCCATTCCTGACTCGACCAGACCTTGCGGAAAAGACAGAAATAGAAATAGCGAATCTGATGCTCTGGACCTCGCCAACGTCCATTTTGGATGGATAAGTCAAATTCTGACAAAATCTGATTTAAACTAGCCAAGTGACGGCCAAGCGTAGCCTCGCTAATCATCAATTCTTGAGCTAGCTGATGGGCTAAAAACTGTTGGTGGTAGAGAAGATAGACCAAAATCTGGTATTTAACAGCATTCTCCAAAAACAAGCTCCGAATCTCTCTCCCCTTGGTAGCTGCACCGATTGACAGACGCAAATTTTCATCTTCTAAGAAGATATTCAGCTCCAAACCACTGTCCAAAGCCTTGTCATTGAGCAGGGTGACATATTTGGTTAGGGTTGCTTTTGAAAATCCTGTTTCCTCCATTACAGCCTTGACAGTCGTCTGAGACTCTTGTAATAGAAAGGAAAGGATTGAAAATTGACCAGATTCAGCCTTTTCCATCAAATCTCCTAAATACATTTGTTACCCCTTTCATTTTCTACCTTAAGCATAGCATAAATCTTACAAATGCTGAAATAATCTGTTTCTCTTTTTATTTTCATGCTGATTTCCTGGTCCATTATCCTGAAAATCAGCAAACACACGGCTCCCCCTTTGGGCATTTTTATGCTAAAATAGTAGCTATGGATAAAATTATTAAAACAATATCAGAAAGCGGAGCCTTTCGTGCTTTTGTCCTTGATAGCACAGAAACCGTCCGCACTGCTCAAGAAAAACACCAAACCCAAGCTAGCTCAACTGTAGCGCTTGGTCGAACTCTTATCGCTAGCCAGATTCTCGCAGCCAATGAAAAAGGAAATACTAAATTAACAGTTAAGGTGTTGGGATCTAGCTCTCTAGGTGCTATCATCACGGTCGCTGATACCAAGGGGAACGTCAAAGGCTACGTTCAAAATCCTGGTGTTGACATCAAAAAGACTGCAACTGGTGAAGTTCTAGTCGGACCTTTTGTTGGAAATGGTCAATTTCTCGTTATCACAGACTACGGTACTGGAAATCCTTACAACTCTATGACTCCCCTCATCTCTGGAGAAATCGGTGAAGACCTTGCCTTTTACCTGACTGAAAGCCAGCAAACCCCTTCTGCAGTCGGCCTCAATGTCCTTTTGGACGAAGAAGACAAGGTAAAAGTTGCAGGTGGTTTCCTAGTTCAAGTCTTGCCGGGAGCCAAGGAAGAAGAGATTGCTCGCTTTGAAAAACGCATCCAAGAAATGCCAGCTATCTCAACGCTTCTCGAAAGTGAAGACCATATCGAAGCCCTCCTCAATGCTATCTACGGTGACGAGGCCTACAAGCTTCTTTCTGAAGAAGAAATCCGTTTCCAATGTGACTGTAGCCATGAACGCTTTATGAACGCTCTTGCTAGCCTCCCAAGCTCAGACTTACAGGAAATGAAAGAGGAAGACCACGGGGCAGAAATCACTTGTCAATTCTGCCAAACAACTTACAACTTTGATGAAAACGACCTGGAGGAACTCATTCGTGACAAATCTTAATACACCTTTTATGATTGGCAATGTTGAGATTCCCAATCGTACCGTTTTAGCACCTATGGCTGGTGTCACCAACTCAGCCTTTCGTACTATCGCAAAAGAGCTTGGGGCTGGACTCGTTGTCATGGAGATGGTCTCTGACAAGGGAATCCAATACAACAATGAAAAAACCTTGCATATGCTTCATATTGATGAAGGCGAAAACCCTGTTTCTATCCAACTATTTGGTAGTGATGAAGACAGCCTAGCACGCGCAGCAGAATTCATCCAAGAAAACACCAAGACCGATATCGTGGATATCAACATGGGCTGCCCAGTTAATAAAATCGTGAAGAACGAAGCTGGCGCTATGTGGCTCAAGGATCCAGACAAGATCTACTCTATTATCAACAAGGTCCAATCTGTCCTTGATATTCCACTTACTGTCAAAATGCGTACCGGCTGGGCCGACCCATCTCTGGCAGTTGAAAATGCCCTCGCTGCTGAAGCTGCAGGTGTTTCTGCCCTCGCCATGCATGGCCGCACCCGTGAGCAAATGTATACAGGTCATGCAGACCTTGAGACCTTGCACGACGTAGCTCAAGCTCTGACCAAGATTCCATTTATCGCTAACGGTGATATCCGTACTGTCCAAGAAGCCAAACAACGTATCGAAGAAGTCGGTGCTGACGCAGTCATGATTGGCCGCGCTGCTATGGGAAATCCCTACCTCTTCAACCAAATCAACCATTACTTTGAAACAGGAGAAATCCTACCTGATTTGACCTTTGAAGACAAGATGAAAATCGCCTACGAACACTTGAAACGCTTGATTAACCTCAAAGGGGAAAACGTCGCAGTTCGTGAATTCCGTGGCCTCGCTCCTCACTATCTCCGTGGAACATCTGGCGCTGCCAAACTCCGTGGAGCCATTTCACAAGCTAGTACCCTAGCAGAGATTGAAGCCCTCTTGCAATTGGATAAGGCTTAAAATGGTTCATACTGCTCTACTGGTTATCGATATGCAAAAAGCATTTGATAACCCTATCTGGGGAGAACGAAACAACCCTCAAGCTGAACACCAAGCATTGAGGGTGCTAGCATACTTTCGTAAACACGCTCTTCCAGTCTTACACATTCAACACATATCTGACAATCCCCAGTCGCAATTTCATAACAAACAAAATCAGGTGTTTAAAAGTGGATTTGAGCCAGTCACCTCAGAACCTATCTTTCAAAAAACGGTTAATAGCGCCTTTATTGAAACAAATCTTGAAACATATTTACGAAAAAATCAGATTTGTCATTTAGTCGTTGTTGGTTTGACCCTGCCTCATTGTGTATCTACTACGACACGAATGGCAGCAAATCTTGGTTTTGAAGTCACTTTACTAGCAGATGCTACTGCCAGTTTTACCCTATCTAACAAAAACGGTCAGACCATCTCTCCTGAGACTATCCATGAGATTCATCTCCTTTCTCTACAAGATGAGTTTGCTCAAATTCTTACTACAGAAGAATTTTTAACCCAAGTATAAGTATAAAATAATCCGTCAACTCTTATTGAGCTGACGGATTTTCTTTGATTGTAAATATTCAAATACTGAGGGTTGTTATTGACTCAAAGCAACACTGGAAACCTTACCATCCGCTCCTGTTGTAATTTGGATGACTTTTCCTCCACCAATTTTGGCATTATACTTGCCACTATCAAGAGTATAAGAGTAGCCTCTGATAGAGTAATTTTCTTTCTTTCCATCAGCAGATTCTACTGTAAATTGACCACCTGATGAAACTGTGATGGTTTCGCCATTTTCTCCCTTCCAGTTGCCAGCTGCTGCTGAGAAATCACCGTCTACCATGGCTAAAACACCCTTGTAGCGTTTATTTTGCTCTGCTTGTTTGTCTTGAAGTTTGCGGTCAGTTGTAGGATCATAGCTTGATTGGTTAGACTGGGTTTGAGGAGCCTGTTGAGTTGAAGGAGTCTGAGCAGGAGTTTGTTGACTAGCCACCTGTTGATTAGACACCTCTTGACCTTGTCTTTGCTCTGGTGCAGGTGTTGCTGGTGATGATGTTGTAGTTGCTGCAGACTGGTCAGTAGACGCCTTGGCCTTTTCAGATGAAACTGAACTTGAGGACTTCTGAGTCTTGCTTTCTTTGCTAGCAGAAGCTACTTTAGAACTTGATGATTGGCTTGTCTTAGCAGAACTGCTTGCTTGAGTTGTTTCCTTTTTATTTCCACAAGCTCCCAATAGCAAGGTAGAAGCCAATACAGTTGCTGCCATCAATTTGATATAGGTTTTCTTTTTCATTTTTCTACTCCTTTGTAATGCTTTAGAAATACAATGAAATCTTTTTGTAATACAATTGTAACATTGAGATTTAAATATGTCAACGATTTATTTAAACTATTTTAAAAATCTCACACAATTTAAACACCTTTACTCCTCCTACTCTTCTATTCGTAATAAAACAGAAAAACAGGAGATTTTTCTATTAAAAATTTAAATTTGTTTTTTGTAGTCGCTTTCATTATTTTAGAAAAAGGGATATAATACCATTGAAATAGAATATAGGAGGTGCACTCTTATGCTAAATAAGTATTACAAGTATCTTCCTTGGTTGATTTTAGGAGCTATTGGCTCCTATCAGTCAGCCACTCACTATGCGCGAACTGCATTTGATGTCTTCTATATGACTACAATCTTTTTGATTATCTATATCGCTTTGTTATTCCTACACGAAAAATATCTCAAGTATCGATACAAAGATTTTTTTACTCACATGTTGAGCAATTCTAAGAAAGATAGCCATCCCTAAAAACAGTCGCAACACAAAACCATCTCATGATGGTACATAAAGAGATCGGGAACTTTTCCCGACCTCGCTTTTTATACAATATCAAATTTTAATTGGCCTGCTTTGACACCAATCTTAAGTGTGCTGCCTGCCTCTAATTCTCCCTTGAGAAGAAGCTCTGCCAACTTGTCTTCCACTTCTGTTTGCAATGTTCTGCGAAGTGGACGAGCTCCCATCTCTGGGTCATATCCTTGATTTGCCAATAATTTCAGTGCGGAAGCTTGTAATTTCAAGTCAATGCCTTTTTCAGCCAAACTTTCCACTAAAGGTTTGACCATAATCTTCACCACTTCCTGCATATGGTCACTAGATAGGCTATGGAAGACCACCTTTTCATCAATACGGTTGATAAACTCAGGTCTATAAGCCTTTTTCAGCTCTTCGAACATGCGTTTTTCCATATTTTCCTGGTCAAAACGAATGTCTTTTGCCCCAAAACCAACTGTCTTGTCATCACGAAGGGCAGTTGCACCAAGGTTTGACGTCATGATGATGATGGTATTCGAAAAGTCAACCTTACGCCCCTTGCTATCTGTCAAGACACCGTCATCCAATACCTGCAAGAGAACATTAAAGATGTCTGGATGGGCCTTCTCTACCTCGTCAAATAGGAGAACGGAGTAGGGTTTGTTGCGAACCTTCTCGGTCAACTCCCCACCTTCTTCATAACCCACATAGCCCGGAGGAGCTCCGTTAAGACGACTGGCTGCGAATTTCTCCATATACTCACTCATATCAAAGCGGATAAGGGCTGATTCGTCATCAAAAAGAACTTCTGCCAAAGCCTTGGCCAATTCGGTCTTACCGACGCCTGTGGGTCCTAGGAACATAAAGGAACCAATCGGACGCTTGTGACTACGAATACCAGACTGATTGCGGCGAATGGCACGGCTAATGCTTGAAACAGCTTGATCTTGCCCGATAACACGTTTGTGCAATTCAGCTTCCAGATTCAGGTATTTCTTAGCATCTGTTTGGGTGAGTTTTTGGACTGGGATGCCTGACAAGCGACTCAAGGTGGTCAAAATATCAGACTCTATCACCAAGTCTTTATATACAGGCACTTCCTCTTCTTTTGCGATTAGCTGAGCTGCCTGTTTCCACTTACCATCCATCAAGGCCTTGTCAGCTGGACTCAAACCTGAATCGTCTGCTTTTACATGCTTAGCCTTATTTTGCACTGTTGCTGCCGCCTCATCTAAGAGGTCGATAGCAGAGTCTGGCAAATGGCGACTAGTCAAGTAACGATGAGCCATCTTGACGGCTGTTTCAACCGCTTCATCTGTGATTTGCACCCGGTGATGTTTCTCATAAGTCGCCTTCAAGCCTTGCAAAATGGTCATGCTGTCTGCCACACTTGGCTCTTCAATCGTCACTTTTGCAAAACGACGAGAAAGAGCTGCGTCTTTTTCAATATGTTTTTGGTACTCTTCCTGAGTGGTCGCACCAACCGTTCTCAAAGTTCCACGCGCCAAGGCTGGCTTCAAGATATTGGCCGCATCTAGAGTTGAGTCAATTCCACTCCCAGAACCCATGATAGTGTGGAGCTCATCGATAAAGAGGATGACTTGCCCATCTTCTTCAATATCCTTAATGATATTATTCATGCGCTCTTCAAAGTCACCACGGAAGCGTGTCCCTGCAACGACATTCATCAAATCAAGCTCTAACACGCGCATCTTAGCCATTTCCACAGGCACATCACCACTAGCAATACGCTGGGCAAGACCAAGCGCCAGAGCTGTTTTCCCGACACCAGCATCCCCAACCAAGACAGGATTGTTCTTGGTCTTACGGCTCAAGATTTGAATCATACGCGAGATTTCCTTGTCCCGACCGATGACTGGTTCTAACTTGCCAGAACGCGCTTGCTCTGTCAAATCATGCGTATAGTCCTCGAGACCACCACTCGGAGTCTGGGGCATGCCCATCATATTAGCCATAGAATTTTGCTTGTCAGCTACTGTACGATGACGTTGGCGTAAAGCCTTGAGGTCTTCACGAGTCCAACCTGCACGTTCTTCTAGATTTCGACGTAGGGCAGCAATCTTGACCTGATCTTTCTTGTCTTCATAAGAAAAACCAGCCCTCTCCAAGATACGAGTCGCCAAGGCATTTCCATCATGCAAAATCGCATAAAGGACGTGCTCTGTCCCTAGCACCTTAGCATGGACCACTGATGCTACATACTCTGCTTCATCAAAGAGAACCTGCAAACGATGGGAGAACGGCAATTCCGTAAAGGTTTCATCCTGGCTATAGTCCGTTTCAGTCAGTTCCAAAGCGACTTCTTCTAAACGGTCCATCTCATATGGATAATCATTTAAAGTGGCCCCTGCCACACTATAACTGTGATTGGACATGGCAATCAACAAGTGCCAAGACTCTAGGTAACGAGCTCCAAAATGGCCAGCAACCATGTAGGCACTTTCGATACATTCATTCAATGCTTTTGAATAGTTCATCTTACTTCCCTTTTCTATCTACCTCTTGTATGACCTGTCGTAGCATATTAGCGCGAACAACTGGAGCTTCTTCTCCTAGAACGCGATCCAAAGCTACTGATACTAGCAAATTCATCTCCTGCTTGGTCATCAATTCCTGCTCAACCAAAAGCTGGAGAATATCCTCATAAATTTCTTGACTGACCCGCTCACCAATTGAGTAAAGCAACTCCCGGAGCATTTCATGATGACTAGAAAACTCAATCCGTCCTATACGAATGTAGCCTCCGCCACCACGCTTACTTTCAACCAAGTAGCCTCTACTTTCCGTAAAGCGTGTCTTGATTACGTAGTTAATCTGACTAGGGACAACCTGAAAGGTATCCGCCAACTGACTCCGTTGCAACTCCACAATTCCAGATTGATCTAAAATCGCCTTGATGTAGGCCTCAATATGATCTGATGTATTTTTAAATCTCATTACAAACCCACCTCTCTCTTTAAACCTTGACTATCTTTGACTATACTATCATTTAACACTCTATAAGTCAAATTTTTAGAGCTCAGCCCTTGAAAATACTGACTTTCTTTAAAAACATTTAGGCATTAATTCGCCTTAGTTTTTCTTGAAAGTTCCTAAAAAAGTCCACAAAAAAGAGCCCTGAAAAGGGCGTAATATTGACGAGTTCAGCAGGCAAGAAACTAGCACGGTCAAACGTGCTTTTTTTATTACCTGATACCATTATACCATACTATCAGCAACCTATATATTTGAAAATCTAAAAACCCTTAGATTCATTTCTAAGGGCTTCTAGTTTATCCATAGTGTTTTAGTTGTCCAGTATGAAACAGAACAAAATAGGGGGCAAACATGAAGCCTTTGCCTACAATTGCCTACTTATACGCTTCTAACTCTCCGTTCTGGTGGATTTTCGCAAAGTTTAAGACAGCTATCTGTTTGTATCTGTGATAATTAGTGGATTTTGTCCCAGCAATTTCTAAACATTCACTTACTGTTTTCTTCCTCATGTAACAATAATGAATGATAAAACACTTTCTAGCACGTTCGTTCTCTATCTTATTGATATCATGGGCAAATGTTTCTAGACTTTCTCTAATTGCTTTTTCATGCTTACTAGTCAAATTCCACTGATCAGGTAAGACAAGTTTCCAAGCCTCTTCATCTATTGTAACTTGGTTTTCACTTCCTGCCATCCTCTGGAATCTCAGAAAATAAGTCATCCGCTTTCTGACGTTCATCATCGTTTTAAACTTATCCAGCTCCATTTTCAACGACAACCTTTCTACTCCTATAACTCATGCCTATCTTAATCTTCTTCTAGGATTCCCAAACTTTGCAATCCTTTCATCTCGTTTTCTTTTACGTTCTTCAGCGGACTCTATACCTATCTGTTTCCGACGTTCCACTTCTTCTTGATTGATATTACTCCATTTTCTGGTATGTACATTCTGCCGTCTACCATCTTGCGGATAATATTCAACGGTACACCTACAATTACTATGACGTCTATAAATATCATGAGGAACGGAAGGATATTTATAACTGCCTTCCAATTCTTGACACCACTTACAACACTTTCCAGCCGTTCGCCTAGTAATTTTAGGGCTAAGTCCTGCTTTATACTGAAATACCACATTTTTTTGAATCGTATCATCTACAATACTTTGCGTAAAATTAACAATTGTTTCACCCACCAACCATTTTACAGCTTCAAAATCATCTTCACTAGCTAAACGATTTACTAAGCCGTCAATCCTATCTTGGTTCAACTCAGGAACTTGAGGAGGAATGCGAAGGTTAGCCCTAAAGTTTAAATCTTCTTGAACTTTTTCAGTATATTCGCTTACAAGGTCATAGTTTCGACCTAAAACATCTTCTAGCAATCGTTTAGCAATATTATAGTACATCTTACCATCTGGTAGGCTTTCATTACTTAAGTAAGCTCCTAAAACTTTTGAAAGTATTTCACCAACTTCTATTGCATATTGATTGGCATCCAGATAATTAGCTTTATTATCTTCTAGCTTATCTAGTAACTCTTCCAGAATCTCACTATCAAGCCTAGCTTTTTCAAATTCGGCCTTAATTTTCTGGAGTAGACTCGGAAAGATATCTTCCATTACTTTTCACCTCCTTCCAGTAAACTGCCTTTTTCATTTTGGCGCTCTTTCTGCCGCCTATAGTATCGTTTCTTTTGGGTCAATATCTTGTCTTTTTTCTTTTGGTAACGCTCTGCGTCTTTCTTTTTATTACATACCTTACAAACTTTTGAGAAACCTTTCTTGTCTGAATGCTTTCTATAAAAATTTTCACTAGATAATTCTTTGATATCATGACACTTGGAGCATTTTCTAGTTAAAGTGGTTTCATTCAATCCTATTTACTCCTTTTTTTCTTTCTCGCTCGCGAGAAAATACGTACAGTGATGGCGTGTAGTCCGGGAGCTCCGAGGGGGAGGGGGGCATCCCCCCTACTTTCAGCTCTGACTCTCTCATATATTTATATTTTTATTGAAGATTTTATTATTTTTTATTATAGTTTAAAATCAATTTATACGCTTCAAACTCCTTGAAGCAATTCATTGCATCACGAAGATTTTCGCCTCTGATTTCGTAGGAATAAAAATTAAATCCTGTAGTTCCTTTAGTAGTAAAGTTTGTTTGTAAGTCACGGATTGTGCTCTCAGCTTCATTTCTTAAATTATTGCATTCTGTATAAATATCTTCAAGTTCTTTAAGAAGATTACTAGCATTTTTTAATAATCTATCATCTTCTTTTTTCATAAAATCACGGATCTCATCCTCAATACTTTGCGTCTGTTCTTTAGGAATATAATTCTTATTTTCAATGCTACTAAGACGATTTTGGTACATGTCTCGTTTTTTATTTAATACGGAAATCTTTTCTTCAATTTTGCTGTAAGATTCAGCATCCAGGTTGGCTTCAGCAGCAGCTAATTCTTCATACTGTGAACTAATTTCAGATTCGATTATTGGTAAATAATCACTGATTTCAGCTAATTCTTTTGCTTGTTTGTCCCGTACTTCTTCTAGTTTCTTTTTATTTTTTTCAATTACATTCATTTTCTTCTCCAATTCTTTGTTAAATATTTTTTGTATTCGTCGTTAATTTTATCTGTCTCGTTTCTTATCCTTGGTTTTTCTAACATTTTTACCTCATTTCACAACTGTTATATTTAACATATCTTCTATTCTGTTAAATTCAAGCCGTTTTCTCAATCCCTTTTGTATCAAGGGGATAGGCCTATTTTGCGTTTTTTAATTTACATTTTTTCATTATGTTAAATACACATGAATTTTATAGCTAAAATAACCTCCAAAAATCAAATCCAATCACTGAAAAATAATCAGTTTCAAAAAGGTAGTCAGTTTTGGGTATCTAGTGACTACCACTTCCGCCTTACAGCCCCAAGGGTTTATAAAATGCGTAGTCAGGTAGTCACCTCGCTCCCAAAAAATAAATAATAAACGCTTTTAGTCTATTTATTCTGTATACTTTATAAATAATATAAATTAACTACTTTTTTACATTAAATTCAGTAATGCCAAGGGTTTACAATGGTAGTCAGTTAAATCTTAAAAACTACCCTTTTTCTAAATCCTTTTTGTTTAAAGGCTTTAGCTACCATCTAAAAGGTAGTTATTTTTTGAGTTAGTGAATACCCTAACTACCTTTTATGTTTTGAGTAACCAGGTTTAACGCTTTTTCCAAATTTTAAAGATCGTTTGTGTTCCCATCCCTCTTTATTTTGCATGTACTTTTTAACCTTTGCTTTATCCTTTGGTGGTGCTTTGTCAGTTAGATAGACTTCTTGGAAGAATAGGTTTATAGTCATCTTGTCACGTTCTACTAGTTCGCCATATTTATCTGTATCAAGTTCAACAGTTCCACCTTTACTATTTCTAAAATAGCCCTCGTTCATCATGTCATAAATATAGTAATACCTGGTTCTGTCTGTAACTGGGCAATGGTACATATTTTTAGGAAAAGGCAAAGCCAAATAGCGCTCTAAATCCTCAAGAGTTTCATCTGCAAACTTGTAACGGCTTCTAACATCGTTTACTAGCTTTTCCTGTTCATCTGTCAAGTTTAGCACCTGGTTAGATCTCCAAGCCACCACCATAGCGCCCCAAAAGGCTCTGCGGTCTTTTTCCGTCCACTTCCTGCCCTTATAAATGGTATCCTTATGTACTTCAGCAACAAGAAAGCGCCTTTCCCCTGTTAAGTCGTTCAAATAATCATGATCATTAGTTGCCCTCACGATGATGAAACTCTTAGGTAGTCGTCTATCACTAGAAGCGTAGGGCGGTCTATACTCTAGCTTAGTTTCTGTGATGAACTTCTTCAACTCTGAAAAGCTAGCTTTTTTACTGGCCACCATTTCATCATCAAACACACACCAGTTTCTCACCATCCTAGCCTTATCATCTTTGTCTGTGAAAGTTTCAACGGTTGTAAAATACTTGTGAGTGAAAAGCCCCTCAAAAAATTGAGTCTTTCCCACTCCCTGCCTTCCGGTCAAGTCCAGCACAAAATCAAACTTAATAGTGGGATCAAATACCTTTGCAACTGCTCCACGAAAAAACAAGTCCATGATAATACGGTTATATTCATCATCCTTGATATTCAGATAATGTCTCAGAATAGCAAAGGGGTCACGCTGATTCACTATCTCTTTATACTCGCTTTCGCATGCTTCTAGATAGTCTTTTAAAGGATTGTAGCTATGTTCTCCAGCTACCACTTCTAAAATATCAGCGATATCCCCTTTCTTATAATCTACCTTATACTTTGTAGCGATATAAGCCCTAATCTCTCTGATAATCAGATCATCGATTGTACCGCTTAAGGTTCTACCGTTCAACTTTGTTGGTTTTGTCACATCAATTTCATAAGTAAAGGTGTTGTACTGTATAGCCCCTTTCAGCTTGCTATCCCCACTTAAAATCTTCTTGAGATTGTCCAAGGTTATGGCAAAGCCTTTCCCTTTGGTTTTAGGTGTTAGATTCAGGCTATTGTTTTCCTCATTGGTCTCCCTTGCTTGGGTCAAGTCCACCACGGTAGGCGGTATTTGTTGCTGATTCTCTTCGATAATTTTAGTTACAATTTCTTCACTATTCAAAAGCCACCTCCTTATAGAATTTTGTCGCTACTTCAAGGAAATAACTGGCCAATTCTTTCCGTCTGACGATAGTAGAAAACAAGTCCACTAACTGACTAAAACTGTAACCATTCACAAATAGCAAGCGGACTAGTGTAGCCGTCTCATATCTAGTATGGATTCCATTACAAATCAGGTCAAAAATCCACCCTTTCAGCTCCACGCCAAGCCCCTGCCGTTGCTCAGTCAACTTGTTTACTTCTAAATCCTTCAGGATCATTAGCAATTCAGGACTAGCCAAGGTAATTTCTAATGGTCTAGCTAGTTCCCAGCCCTCCCTATCACTCTTTTCGTCTCGGATAGCTACATATAAGCCTTTGTAACGAAAATCCGTCAGTCCCTCACCTATTGGCTCGTAGTACACAAACTTATAGTAGTTTCCATTCTTCCAAACTTGAGTTGGTGTAGACTTGAGAAAGGCAAATAATGCTAATTTGTCAGCTGATAAAATCAACTCGATCACTCGCATTCTTCCACCCCCAAGAACTTGAGAACTTCGGAAATTTTATAATAAGCCTTTCTAGTATCCTCGATTGGTGGAATATATTGCCGTAAGCCTGCATGTTCCCAACTACTCAGGGTTTTATCCCCTATATTTAACTCTTCCTTAAGTTCCGTTTTACTAATCAAATTCAACTTCTTTGGAGGAATTTTTTCATGGTTCTTTAGATACCGTTCCACTGATTCCAGAATATTCGACTTTAGATCCTCAATCATCTTTTCAAACATATCATCACCTCCACGGTTTAACACCTGCAAGCTGAATATATCGCCCGTAGCAAGGACTTAAATCCTCGCTAGGTGTTTCTTTCATCTGTCTATTTTCTCGCTCGATCTGGGCGCTTTTTTTACGATCTCGATGGTTTAAATAAATCAGCAAGCCAATGAGTAACCCGGAAAAGATAAGCGCCTGTGTGTTGGTTAAATTTAACTCATTCATCTTATGCCCTCGCTTTATAATTCTTGATATATAACTGTTGCACTTCAGGCTCCATTTTTTGGAAAGCTTCAACTTCTTGAACCGTTACTTTCTTATTGATAAAATCAACGATAAACTGGAATAAATTTGGATTGTTTACCTTTAAATCAGCCATGAACTTATCAAATTCTGTTTGTGTCATTTTTCTTATGTCTGGTGTTATCATCTGACTTGTACCCCAATTCTTCAAAATTCTCACAATTACAATTAAGGAGATAAACTGCAATCCCGTCTAATTCTCTATAGAGTTGTTCCATCTGGTCACGAATAACGGCCAAACCCTCTTTCATCTGTCCTGATAAGATAGCAGTATCTGCTCCGTTATTTTTCGCCATTATCAGCGAATTGCTCAACTGTCTTACTAATTCAATTCTGGGGAGCACATCTCCAAGTCTACCACCTTGCTCTTGAATTTCCTTTATGTTTAATGTCATATTGTTTTCCTGTGCCTTTTTTGGTTGTTTCCTATACAGTTTTCCCACCACTCCAAACGCTGGGCATCTGCCCCAAGTTGGCGAACGCTTGTAGTGATGTTTCGTGGGTATTTACCCACCTTTTTGTTAAATAAGTGCCTAGAATTGCCGTGTCAGCACTCGTTTCAAAACCTTTTCTAATTGCTTGCCTGCTTTTCGGTTTTTTAGTTTTTCTTCGTTTCGTTTTCGATTTGATCGCCTAATCTTTTCCAGGCTCTATCAAATTCATCACGTTGGATTTCCTTGCTATGTAATTGCCTTGCTAATTCCATACCTCTACGCATGAATCTAGCAAAATGTGTCTTTTCTTCCATCCCTAGCTCTCCATCATGTCATAAAGTAGGGCGTAGTATTTATCTGGAATCCTATCCAAGGCTTTCAGTCCGTCATGTTCTGCTTTTTGTCTAGTTTCTGCCTTAACCATGCTATCAAAGGCGATAGAAAAGGCATTTAACATAGCCTTGTATCGGTCTACACTCTTCAAATAGCAACCACGTTCCCCCAGCTCCTTGTCTTCCAGTTCTTCTTTTACAGTATCGTCCAAGAGTTCAAACTTAGTGTAAACTCCTTTTTCTACTTTGAAACCTAGTCGCTTGTTTTGTCTGAGATTGTAAAGATTAACCTTGCAACTATCTAGGTTACGATAGCCTAACACTCCTGCGATTTCTTCTAAGTTTTTGCCCTCAAGTTCCGGTAATTTTTCAGCAATATCCTTGAATTTTACTGCTTGATGTTGTTTTCTCATTGTGTACCTTGTCTTTCTATGCTATAATCAAGGTATAGAAAAAATATCTATACCCTAGATTTCGTCGCTTGCTCTCCTCGGCCAAAATTTGAGCAAGTGACTTTTTTTGTTGTCTTTTTCATGCTTTTTTCCCTGACTTGGGCTTATAAAGCAAGTCTTTACTTTCGATAAGATCCAGAATCCAGCTGATTCCCTGTTCTACCGTCTCAAGAAATGCCCCCAGGTCTTCACTATCCAAGGACTCATAATTCATACAAAGATATTCAGCTAATTCTCTATCTTTCTCAACTAACTTTTTAAAATCCTTTAAATGCTTGGGAATCGGAAAACCCTTGCTATTAGTAATTGTTTCAAATTCTATTTTATTGTCCATTCTTAAAATTTCTACACTTAAATAATAAGTTTCCTTTCTTCTTTTTTGCTCATGCTTGCCACTTAAGACAGTACCATTGAATTTACTAATTGAGATAGGAGACAAAACCGTTATAAATCCTTGATACTGCCATAGGTAGCAAGCATCTTAATCTAGCAAAAACTAGCTAGTCTGATAAATCAATCTCCAGTGGTAAAGCACCATACAAGAAATCTGTAAACATAAACTAAAATCGTGATTGGTGACTCCTTTCTAATAGTCTTCTGCAAGCCACTGCATGGCTTTTTGGTAAATGCTCGGTTTTACTTCGCCGCCGTCTCGGATTTTTCTGTAGGTAACTTGTGTAACTCCGATTTCCTCGCCTGCTTGCTTTGCAGTCAATTTTTTGTCTGCTTGCTTTCGGCGAATTGCTTTTGCTTGTGTTGAGGTAATAAGCAATGATATTTCTCCTTTCTTTTTGTTATCATTTTTGATAACTTATGGTTAGAGTATAGCATCGTAAATGATACTTGTCAATAGAGATTAACTTTTTTTGTTATCTTTTTTGATATTTTTTTATTTTATGCTATAATTACACTGAGGTAATAGCATTTATGAAAAATCGTATCAAGACTCTTAGACAAGAGCACGGAAAGACACAAGAACAATTAGCTAATGAAATCGGTGTAAAAAAATTAACAATATCTAGATGGGAAAATGCTGAAAATGTTTCTCTGAAGCAAGATAAAGCTCAGCAATTAGCAGATATATTTGGAGTAAGTGTTTCTTATTTGTTAGGCTATGAAGATAATTTTATTGAAACAGTAAAAGAACTTAGTCAAAAAGATAGTTCAGATGAAGCTTTTTTTAAAGCTTTTAGAGCATACTATGAATTAAAAATGGCTGATGGTACTGAGAATCTATTAACTTTAAAAGGGGAAGATTTTCTAAATAGGTATCGTGAAGAAATTTTAAAAAGTCTCGTTCCAAATTTTAATGAGTTAAGCAAGCATGACATAGAAAAATACTTATCAGATGATAAGATTATTAATGAAGCAGAGCAAAAACTTAATGATTTTCTATTTACTCTTGGAACATTAAACTCTCAAGAAGTTCATTTATTGGTAAACTTCATCTTTCTATCTGAAGAAGATAAACAGATTGTGTTAAACCTATTAAAATCGTTGTCAGATAAATAACAAATAAAAATATGTATAACAAGGAGTAACCCCTATGGGATTTTTTGACACTGTAAAACAAGAAGGTAGTTTTTCTACCGCATCTGGAGTAAATGGACTACACTACGTTGTCCTCCAGGTAACGTTGAAAGAAAAGTTTTTCGGTACTGGATCAGGAAACCTTACAGAATTAGAAGATGTTATCAATAAACAAGCTTCAAAAGGTTATCGCCTGCATACCATCACAACCGCCAATGGTGGAAGCAAAGGACTGGGTGGTGGTGACCGTATCCAGGCTACAATGGTTTTTGAGAAGATTATCTAAACCCTTTATACAACATATCTTAATTTTCAGCTACTATGCGCGAAAATAGAGGGAATTTGAAAGTTTGATTAACAGAAAGGAAACACATGGAAAAAATATTTGATATCAACTATTTAAAATCTACACCTGAAGATCAACACTTTGATCGAAAAAGTGCGCGTATTAAACCAAAAGATATTCTAAGGCACCTCGTTGCATTTGCAAATGCTGAAGGTGGACATCTTGTTATTGGAATTGAAGACGATGGGGAAGTAACAGGCTTCTCTGACCTACGTGCAAAACCCATTGAAGACTTCCAAAGCATCCCATACCAACTTAAACAAACTCCTATATCATTTTCAGATAAAATTATTCCAGTTACAAATTCAAGCGGTGAGGAAGATTGTGTTCTTTTAATTTCAGTGAATCCTTCGGTTGACCGTGTTATTATCTCTACAAATGATGAGACATTTCTAAGACAAGGAGATAAATCAGTTCCCCTAAGTCATGAACAACGACTTCAACTTACTTATGACAAAGGGCAACGATATTTTGAAGATGAGATAGTTGAAGGAGCAACGATTGATGATATAGATAGTGAATTAATCCAAAGTTATAAAGACAAAATTGGTTTACCTGATATTTCTATCGAACAAGTCTTAAAAAGCCGTGGACTTCTTAGAGATGGTAAATTAACAAATGCAGCTATTCTTCTGTTTGGTAGCAATCCGTCAGCGTTTCTCCCACAAGCCCGTCTAAGAGTTATTAAATATAGCGATACTTTTGCTAAAACAGGACAAGATTTTAACGTTGTCAAAGAGCAAACATTTGATGGAGCTATTCCTAAAATTATTACAGAAAGTCGCGATTTTGTAAAAAATCAACTCAGAGATTTTCAATACTTGGTTGAAGATGGAAGGTTTCAAGTGATGCCTGAATATCCTGAATTTGCTTGGTTTGAAGGTATTGTAAATGCTGTTACCCATAGAAATTACTCAATTCGTGGACAACATATTACCGTAACACTTTTTGATGATCGCTTAGAAATAAGGAGTCCAGGTGTACTTCCAAATATAGTTACCATTCAAAATATACTCAATGAACGATTTTCTAGAAATCCAAAAATAGCACGAATTCTATCTGAATTTGGTTGGGTAAAAGAAATGAATGAAGGAGTAAAGCGTATCTATAGTGAGATGGAAAGTTTCTTTTTAAATGAACCTAAATACTCTGAACCTAATAATTCAAGCGTGTTACTTATGTTAGAAAATAACATTTTAAATCGACAACTACGTATTTCAGATAAATTACGCCAAAAACTATCTCCTGAACTCTTCTCCTCTCTAAATGCCCTTGAAAAGCAAGTTGTCACGTTAGCTTACCGTGACACTAAAATTACTACTTCTGAAGTTATGGAATTAATACAAAAAAGTAGACCATATACTCTTAAGATTTTAAAAAGACTAACGGAAGATCTAGATATTCTAGAGTGGCATGGTAGCGGTAGAAGAGATACAACACAATACTATACTTTAAAAGATAAATAGTTTATAGCGGTTTATAGCAGTTTATAGCAGTTTATAGCGGTTTATAGCAGTTTATAGCAGTTTATAGCAGTTTATAGCGGTTTATAGCAGTTTATAGCAGTTTATAGCAGTTTATAGCAGTTTATAGCAGTTTATAGCAGTTTA
>CAUPZW010000024.1:0-28965 GCA_963515655.1 Streptococcus mitis | reverse complement strand
GTTTATCCAGATCCCGTAAAAGAAGCAGATTTTCTTTCTTGGTCAAACCAAAGCCGATTCCTGGGTCCAAGAGGATATTTTCTTGTGTAATCCCAGCTTGATTTGCTCTCGCTAGTGCTCGTTCAAAGAAAGTCTCCATCAAGTCTTCGATTGGCAATTTTTCAAAGTCAGCTAACTCTTCCTCTGTAAAAGCTTGATTAAATCCAAAATGAGGGAATATGAGCGAGCTAGGGTGCTGAGGTCGAGCCATAACTGGATTAAACATGATGACCACTTTCGCTCCAGCCTTAGCAACCACATGAGCCATTTTCTCATCTCCCATGAGACCAGTGATATCATTAACTAGGTTAGCACCAGCAGCCAAAGCAGCCTCTGCCACCTGACTTTTCCAAGTATCAATGGAGATAAGGACATCACTTTCCTTGCGAATAGCTTTGATCACTGGAACAACACGCTGGATTTCCTCTTCTATCTCAACATAATAACTACTTCCCGGCCGAGTCGATTCTCCGCCGATATCGAGCATACTGGCTCCTTCTGCTATCAATTTACGAGCCTGCTGGAGTGCCTGCTCAAGCGCAAAAAATTGACCACCATCCGAAAAGGAGTCTGGGGTTACATTAATAATTCCGCAAATAGATGTCTTTGAATGATTGGCTTTACTTAACATATCGGTCACTCCCTCAAGGCTTTTCATCATATTATTTTTCTATTTTACCATAAAAAGAAAAAGATGGACACGATTGCATTCATCTTTTTCCCAATAGAAACAAGCAATTGTCAAAAATCTCAAACAGAAATCCCTAATGTCCGACTCATGATCACCACAAGAGCCAATAAACAGAAAGCTACCCCATTAACAATCATGTGAAGCAAGATAGACATTTCCAAACGTTGGGTCTTGTAGGCTGCCCAAGATAGAACGATTGACATACCTCCATAAATCAATAAAGAAGGTAAATTACTTGGTTGATGCAATAATGCAAACACAATCGTACCAACCACAAATCCCAAGTTCTCCTTGCCTCGGAAAATCTTTTTAGGAACAATCCCACGGCACAAGATTTCCTCACAAATCGGGGCAAGCAAGGCCAGCAAGAAGAAACTGGAAATCAGAGAACTATTCTGAACCATATCGTTAATCTGAGACTGGTTAGCTGTTGTCGTCTCATTTGACAGTTGCAATAAGATGGAACCAAGTATATTTGAACAGATAATGACAAAATAACTCAAGCCCAATCGTGCTAGATCCTTAGCTCTAAAAAAAGAAAAATTAAAACTTGCTAATTGCGTTTTACGAGCTCCAATAATAAATAGCGCTAAAATCACAATTGAAATACCAGCGACTATCAGTCCTGACTGTAACAGTGGTACCGCATTTAAAGTTAAAATAGCAGTAACCCCTAAAGGAATCTGATATAAAATTGTCGCTAGCAAGAAGATCAAAAGCCATCCTGCACGATTCAACAATTCTTTCCACATACTTTTCTCTTCCATCATTCATCTCCTAGACTTTGTATTAAAAAAAGGGGGAAATCCCCCTGGATAATTCTGTTATAGGGCCATGCTGATATAGTTAAGGATAAACAAGGCATCCAAAATCCAAATCATTACATGGACATCTTTAGCTTGACCTTTAACAATTTTAGTCAAAGTGTAAGTCAAGAAACCAACTGCAATCCCTTGAGTGATAGAGTAGCTGAATCCCATAAAGATAGATGTGAAGAAAGCAGGAACTGCTTCAGACATATCATCCCAATGAATATTTTTCAAGCTACCAAGCATCATAATCCCAACAATAATCAAGATTGGAGCTGTGGCAGATGAAGGTACGATAGCGAGAAGTGGGCTAAAGAAACTTGAAATCGCGAAACAGATAGCCACAACCAAGGCTGTCAAACCAGTACGTCCACCTGCACCGATACCAGCTGCAGATTCAATATAAGTCGTTACGTTTGAAGTACCTGCGATGGCACCAATTGAAGTACCAATCAAGTCGGAATAAAGAGCCTTGTCTAGCTTATCTGATTGGTGATTTTCACCGTTTGTCGCTACGATACCAACTTTTTCACCGGTACCAATCAAGGTACCAATTGTGTCAAAAATATCTGTCAATGAGAAGGCAAGAATAGCCATAAGGGTTTCAGGCAAGCGAGCTGTATCTGAAATCAAAGCTCCCAAACCTTCTGAACCAAGAGCTGCACCAAAGATTGTCTTCAAATCTTCAAAAGCTGCACCAACATGGTTATTAGCAAAATCGATACTAGACAAATCTACCAAACCAACTGCGATAGCAAGAACAGTTGTTGTCAAGATAGAAAGGATAATTCCCCCTTTAATCCCTTTAATAACAAAGAAGATAGTAATGGCAAGTCCTGCAAGAGCCACCAAAACAGCCGGGTTATTAAAGTCAACCAATCCTGGAACTGCTGAAGAATTTGCTGCAATTGTTGCTTGAGCTTTGTCAGCCCCTTCTCCTACAACAGTATAGTTTCCTGGATCAATCGTAAATTTCAAAAGTCCAGCATTCTTAATCCCTACGTAGGCAAGGAAGACACCGATACCAGCTGAAATAGCTGAGCGAAGGGCATTTGGAATCGATTCAATAATCATTTTACGAACATTTGTCAAGGTAATAATCAATGAGATAATTCCACAGATGAAGACCATAGCTAGGGCTTCTTGCCATGAATAACCAAGTCCAAATACGACTGTAAAGGTAAAGAAGGCATTTAGTCCCATACCTGGTGCTTGAGCATATGGCAAGTTTGCGTAGAAGGCCATCATCAGGGTACCAGCAACGGCACCAATAATCGTCGCTAGGAAGACACCCTGAGCAGGCATCCCTGTTTGTGAAAGCATTTGTGGGTTTACAAAGAGAATATAGCTCATTGCAAAGAAAGTTGTTAAACCAGCGAGAACCTCTGTACGAACGTCTGTACCGTTCTCTTTTAGTTTAAATAATTTGTCCATTATCAATCTCCTTTTAATTTTTACGAACAATAATAGAATTATATCATTTATTATTCACTTTTTCAATATCTTTGTTTGATTTATTTAAGAAATTAATTAAATTTCATTTTTTGTTTGGAATCTGCTTTTCTGCCTGCTTTCTGTTATAATAGAAGACATCTTATCTGAAAAGACACTAGAAAGGTCCATATGACGAAGAAAATTATTGCAGTTGATTTGGATGGAACCCTGCTCAACTCAGACAGTCAGATTTCTGACTTTACCAAAAAAACCATTAAAAAAGTTGCTGAAAAAGGCCATCAAGTTATTATTACGACAGGGCGCCCTTACCGAATGTCAAAAGATTTTTACCGTGAACTAGGCTTAGACACTCCTATGATTAATTTCAACGGCTCCCTTACTCATTTACCAGACCAAGTTTGGGACTTTGAAAAGTGTTTGACGGTAGACAAAAAATATCTGCTAGATATGGTTCAACGTTCAGAGGACATTCAAGCCGATTTTATCGCTGGAGAATATCGTAAAAAATTCTACATTACAAACACTAATGAAGAAATTGCCAATCCAAAACTATTTGGTGTAGAATCTTTCCAGCCTGAAGATCAATTTCAGCCTGAGTTAGTAACCAAGGATCCTAACTGTATTCTGTTACAGACCAGAGCCAGCGACAAATATGCCTTGGCAAAAGAAATGAACGCCTTCTACCAGCATCAACTGTCTATCAATACCTGGGGAGGTCCGCTCAATATCCTTGAGTGTACACCCAAAGGGGTTAATAAGGCCTTTGCTTTGGACTACTTGCTCAAGGTAATGAACCGTGACAAAAAGGATTTGATTGCCTTTGGAGACGAACACAATGATACCGAAATGCTCGCTTTTGCTGGGAAAGGTTATGCCATGAAAAATGCCAATCCAGAGCTATTCCCTTATGCAGATGAGCAAATTTCCCTGACCAACGACCAAGATGGGGTTGCCAAAACCCTGCAAAATTTATTCTTATAGTCCATTCTGACCAGCTTGCAAGCTGGTCTTTGTGCTCTTTTCACAGTCTCATCAACCAGTTAATCGATTGTTCTACTTTTTGCCTCCAAAACCTTGGAAAAGGCTTTCTTTTGTGATATACTTCACATATAAATACAAGAGAGCTCGTCATACTCGACTCTGTTGACACAAAATCAATCCAGTCCTGTTTCTCCTGCTCTCAGTTAATATCAAGGAGGATAGCTATGAAAGCTGTTGTTGTAAATCCAGAAAGCACTGGTGTTGCTATTGAAGAAAAAGTACTCCGTCCACTTGAAACTGGAGAAGCACTTGTAGAAATTGAATACTGTGGTGTTTGCCACACTGACCTCCACGTTGCCCATGGTGACTTTGGTCAAGTACCAGGACGTGTTTTAGGACATGAAGGTGTTGGTATCGTTAAGGAAATTGCCCCAGATGTTAAAAGCCTTAAAGTCGGCGACCGCGTCAGCGTTGCTTGGTTCTTTGAAGGATGTGGTACTTGCGAATACTGTACAACTGGCCGTGAAACTCTTTGCCGTACTGTAAAAAATGCTGGATACTCAGTAGACGGTGGTATGGCTGAACAATGTATCGTAACTGCAGACTATGCTGTCAAAGTTCCTGACGGACTTGATCCAGCCCAAGCTTCTTCTATCACATGTGCTGGTGTAACAACCTATAAAGCTATTAAAGAGGCCAAAGTTGAACCAGGCCAATGGGTTGTCCTTTACGGTGCTGGTGGACTTGGAAACCTCGCAGTTCAATATGCTAAAAAAGTATTTAATGCTCATGTCATCGCAGTTGATATCAACAACGACAAACTTGCCCTTGCAAAAGAAGTCGGTGCTGACATTGTTATTAACGGCCTCGAAGTCGACGATGTACCTGGACTCATCAAGGAAAAAACTGATGGAGGGGCTCATTCAGCTGTCGTAACTGCTGTATCTAAAGTTGCCTTCAACCAGGCTGTTGACTCAGTTCGTGCTGGCGGTCGCGTCGTCGCTGTTGGTCTTCCTTCTGAAATGATGGAACTCAGTATCGTCAAAACCGTTCTAGACGGAATCCAAGTCATCGGTTCTCTGGTCGGAACTCGTAAAGACTTGGAAGAAGCCTTCCAATTCGGTGCTGAAGGTTTGGTAGTTCCAGTTGTTCAAAAACGTCCAATAGAAGATGCGGTTGCAATTTTCGACGAAATGGAAAAAGGTCAAATTCAAGGACGTATGGTACTCGATTTCACCCACTAATCTAATAAAAACCTATTTTAAAAGTTGGAATGCGCTTCCAACTTTTTTATATTAAATTTTTAAATAGGGATTCAAAAAATTCCTCAAAAACTTACTATATCAACATCTTCAAATAAATCGTTTTTCCTTTTTTATGTTAAATAGTTGATTTTTATATGAAAACGGTTTATACTTAAAAAGTCTTAAAGTTTTCTTAAACAATGGGCACAACATTTTATAAGGAGGAATGACAATAATGAGTATCGGAATCATTATTGCGAGCCACGGTGAATTTGCTGCGGGTATTCATCAGTCAGGATCTATGATCTTTGGTGAACAAGAAAAGGTTCAAGTTGTAACCTTTATGCCAAATGAAGGTCCAGATGACCTTTACGCTAAATTCAACAACGCTGTGGCTGCATTTGACGCAGAAGATGAGGTTCTAGTTTTGGCTGACCTTTGGAGTGGTTCTCCATTCAACCAAGCTAGTCGCGTGATGGGAGAAAATCCTGATCGTAAGTTTGCCATCATCACAGGACTTAACTTACCGATGTTAATCCAAGCCTATACAGAGCGCCTCATGGACGCTACAGCAGGTGTGGAAAAAGTCGCTGCGAATATTATCAAAGAAGCCAAAGATAGCATCAAAGCTCTTCCAGAAGAGTTAAATCCAGTTGAAGAAGTTGCAAGTGCTGCAGCTGCTCCAGTTGCCCAAGCTGCTATCCCAGAAGGAACTGTTATCGGTGACGGTAAACTGAAAATCAATCTTGCCCGTCTAGACACTCGTTTACTTCACGGTCAGGTTGCAACTGCTTGGACTCCAGATTCAAAAGCAGATCGTATCATCGTTGCTTCAGATAACGTTGCAAACGACGATCTTCGTAAAGAATTGATTAAACAAGCAGCTCCTAACGGAGTAAGAGCCAATGTTGTACCAATCCAAAAATTAATTGAGGTTTCAAAAGACCCACGTTTTGGAGAAACTCATGCCCTTATCTTGTTTGAAACACCTCAAGATGCCCTTCGTGCAATCGAAGGTGGCGTGCCAATCAAGACCCTTAACGTAGGTTCTATGGCTCACTCAACAGGTAAAACAATGATTAACAACGTTTTGTCTATGGACAAAGAAGATGTTGCAACATTTGAAAAAATGCGTGACCTCGGTGTTGAATTTGACGTACGTAAAGTACCAAACGACACCAAAAAAGATTTGTTTGACTTGATCAGCAAAGCCAACGTTCAATAATAGAAATCAAAACTATCGAAGAATTCTAAGAAAATTTTTCACTTTATTATCATTAAATAGAAAAGGAATAAAACCATGTCAGATATTTCAATTATTTCTGCTGTCTTGGTTGTAGTTGTTGCCTTCCTTGCAGGTCTTGAAGGTATCCTCGACCAATTCCAATTCCATCAACCAATCGTCGCATGTACCCTTATCGGACTTGCAACTGGTAACCTCGAAGCAGGTGTTATGCTTGGTGGATCACTTCAAATGATCGCCCTTGGTTGGGCAAACATCGGAGCTGCCGTAGCTCCTGACGCTGCTCTTGCATCTGTTGCCGCAGCAATTATCTTGATCAAAGGTGGTAACTTTACTACTGAAGGTATCGCCGTTGCAACAGCAACAGCTATCCCTCTTGCCGTAGCTGGACTTTTCTTGACTATGATTGTTCGTACAATCTCAGTTGGTTTGGTTCACACTGCTGATGCTGCTGCTAAAGAAGGAAATATTGCGGCTGTTGAACGTGCTCACTTTGTTGCACTTCTTCTTCAAGGTCTTCGTATTGCAATCCCTGCTGCCTTCCTTATCGCTATCCCTGCTTCTGCCGTTCAAGATGCTCTTAAATTGATGCCAGACTGGTTGAACGGTGGTATGGCTGTCGGTGGTGCTATGGTCGTTGCCGTTGGTTACGCTATGGTTATCAACATGATGGCAACTCGTGAAGTATGGCCATTCTTCGCTATCGGTTTTGCTCTTGCAGCAATCTCTCAATTGACTTTGATTGCCCTTGGTGTCATCGGTGTTGCCCTTGCCTTCATCTACCTTAACCTTTCTAAACAAGGTGGAAACGGTGGCGGCGGAGCTGCAACTTCTAACGACCCAATCGGTGATATCCTAGAAGACTACTAGAAAGGGGAACAATCATGACTGAAAAACTTCAATTATCAAAATCAGATCGTAAAAAAGTTTGGTGGCGTTCACAATTCCTTCAAGGTTCTTGGAACTACGAGCGTATGCAAAACTTGGGTTGGGCTTACTCATTGATCCCAGCTATCAAAAAATTGTACACTACTAAAGAAGACCAAGCTGCTGCTCTTGAGCGTCACCTTGAGTTCTTCAACACTCACCCATACGTAGCTGCTCCAATCATGGGGGTTACTCTTGCACTTGAAGAAGAACGTGCGAACGGTGTTGAAATCGACGACGCTGCTATCCAAGGGGTTAAAATCGGTATGATGGGACCTCTTGCTGGTATCGGTGACCCAGTATTCTGGTTTACAGTTCGTCCTATCCTTGGAGCTCTTGGTGCATCACTTGCTGCATCTGGCAACTTGGTTGGTCCACTTCTCTTCTTCTTCGGATGGAATGCGATCCGTATGGCCTTCCTATGGTACACACAAGAGTTTGGTTACAAAGCTGGATCTGAAATCACTAAAGACATGTCTGGTGGTATCTTGAAAGACATCACTAAAGGAGCTTCTATCCTTGGTATGTTCATCCTTGCTGTTCTTGTACAACGTTGGGTATCAATCAACTTCACTGTTAACCTTCCAGGTAAACAATTGGCTGAAGGTGCCTACATCAACTTCCCAGAAGGAGCTGTATCAGGTGCTGAATTGAAAGGTATCCTTGGACAAGCACTTGGTGGATTGAGCCTAGATAAGATTCAACCACAAACCCTTCAAGGTCAGTTGAATTCATTGATTCCAGGATTGATGGGACTTCTCCTTACTTTCCTTTGCATGTGGTTGCTTAAGAAAAAAGTATCACCAATCTCAATCATCCTTGCACTCTTTGCAGTAGGTATCGCAGCTCGTTTCTTCGGTATCATGTAATCTTGGTGAGAATGTACAAACAAAAAAAGAATCAGGTTTATCACCTGATTCTTTTGGCTCTTTGTCAAATAGTGTTGATGAAGAACCTAATGAAAAAAGAATCCAACAAAAATTGGACTACCTGTCTCCGGTTGAATACCGAAGACGGTAGCCCTAGGGTGTTTTTATTAAATTCTCACTTTTTGGGGTCAGTCCCTAAGCCTGATAGTAATTTTTTGTTCATACTATTCCCCTTTAGTCATTTACTACTTTAAGTTGCATTGCTTTAGCTACTTCTTCTGCCTTTGATCCCTTAGGTGTATGGATTTCTACATCTGGGTTACAGTTATCCACAAAATAGAAGTATTCTGTAATTTCTGTTACACTTGCTGGAATTGTAATAGATTTAATTGATGATGTCCCCCAAAATACTAATGTTCCAATACTCTTTGTTCCTTCTGGGAATACAACTGATTCTAATGAACTATCAGAGTTGAAAACATCATCTTCTACTGTTTCTATTGACTTACCAAAGTGGACATACTTTAACTTATTGTCAATCGTAAACGCACCTTTTCCAATATATCGTACTGTATCTGGTAAAACGATTGCCTCACAATGTTTCAAGTTCGCAAGATCACGTTCTCCAATTGCGATAACAGGTTTACCTTTAATTTCCTTTGGTACACGAACAACCTTATCGTCAGAAGTACAACTATAGATGACATAACCTTCTTCCTATAAATATACGCATGTTAATATATTAATATATTTAAGGATTTATAACTATAGTTCCTTAATTTTCCCAGTAAAAAAACGAAAGGCACCACAAGTTATTTATGTGTTTTCTTTAAACGATTCATGTACTTCTGTCGCAACTTCTCACCCGCCTTTAATTGCGGTTGCGATAGATTGGGGACCTAAATATGCATCCCCTGTTATTAGTTCATTTCTATTGTATTCTGATGTTGACCGAAAGTCAAATTTTTACCTTTCATCTAGAACACTAAAGTCTACTTTTGTTCAATTGCTGCAACGACAAGGTCACATGGAATAATATGTTCACTACCTGCCACTTCATGCGTTGATCTTCTTCCACTTTCATCTGATTCACCAAGTTCCATTGTAATAACCTTTACACCAGTTACTTTCCCACTCTCATCACGCAATACTTCTTTAATATTCTCTAAGAAATGGAATGTAACACCTTCATTGTGTGCATCTTTGATTTGTAGTGTAGCTTCTAGTATATTGTTCATATGGTCATCATTCTTTTGTTTTAGGTTTCAGCGCTTTTAATATAATGGATGTTGGCCTTTTTGTATACACTAAAATAGGGTTGGTGGAAAATTTCCATCAACCCTAAAAATTATAGAACCACACAAAACCCTGACCAGAGATGGCCAGGGTTTTGTATTTCAAAAATTATTCTGTAAATTCTATAGTTACTTTTACTTCAGAATCCATTGAAGAAAATATTGTTTTATAATAATTGATTGCAGATTCTTTAATTTCACTCTTAAATTTATCTAAATACTCTGCTTGTTTATCACTAGAAAGTTGGTTAGCGACCAATTTCCCAGTATCAATATCTTCTGTAGTTCCACTTAATAACTCTCCATGACTATCATATAAATCATAAGGATTATCTTTTGAAAGTTCAACACCAATTACTTCCAATTTTGGAACAATAACCTTATATTCTTTTTCGCTTATTTGTTCAACCTTTACACTACTTTTAATTCCAAATTTAGCTTTATAATTTAAAATTACTAATGCTGCTTTTTTAGAGAACGGCACATCAAACCCAAAAACTTGAGTTGTTTTTGTTTCAGAAATAATTTCATTAATTCCCGCATTCAAAAATACAACTTCATTCACTTTTTCAATACTTTCGATATTAATTGACGATTTGACTTCTGATTTATGTTCCTTAGGTAAGAAAAATAGCACTCCAATAGCTATAATAGCTATTAATACCACATTCAATAGTACACTAAACATATTAACTTTCTTCTTTAATATAGACAAGATAAAAAAACCTCACTTTAAATAATCTATCTAAATTTTACACATTCTAAAGAAAATAGTCAATATTTTTTCGTACTATCTTCTAAAATTAATTGTGCCTATTAAAAATGAAATTAGTTTGTTGCATTTGATTATATTTTTTGAACACCAAATCCATTTAAAATTGAGTGCTATTTTGAGCACTAAAAAAGGGCTCTTTGTCAAATAGTGTTGATGAAGAAATTTAGGAAGGGATTAAGCAACTAATTGTTGCTTAATTCCTTTTTGTTTTGGGCCAAACATTTTTGTTATTAAAATAATCCTATTTCTAAAATGGTAATAGTTTCTAAAGCCGTAGGCATTTCTTTTAAGCACTTTTATTTTATTGTTTATTCCTTCAATAGGGCCATTTGTTCTAGTTGGATACTCACAAGTATTTTGAATATATGGCAAGTAAGTCATAAGAGTCTTTAATACTCTTTTTAAACCAGGAGATAGGTCTAATTGCGTAGCTGCTTCAATCGTTTCCTTGAATTCTATATAATCTCTATCCTGTATACATTCACGAAGTGAATGTACAACCTCATAATCATTTTTAAGAGATGGATTTTTTTCTAAGATATAATCTACGATTCCTTTACTTGTTATGAAGCTTTCAAAAAGCTTATAACGATTATATTTATAGTTCTGAAGTTCATTAGAGTTCTTTAAAATTAACTTCCAATAATGTTTTAACTTTCGATATAATTTAGAGTCTTTATAGCGATGCTTATTCATGACACGTACCCGAGTTCGATTTAATTCTCTATTTAAGGCTTGTACGATATGAAAAGGATCAATGATAATTTTAGCGTTAGGAAACATTTCTTTTATTAATTGAATGTACGGTAAGTACATGTCGATGGAGATAGTTTTTACCTTTAATCTAGTCTTAGGCTCAAAACGATGAAAATACTTTTTCAAGCTGTAAGATTTTCTATCTCGTACAACATCGACCAGCTTGTGTGTAGTGCTATCACAAATAATGAAGCTCATATTACTATCGGAAGATTTGACGGATTTAAATTCATCAAAACACAAATGCTCAGGTAAATCGTGTAATGGTTTAATCTTTAGTAAACGTGTTGTATCATCTATGATACGTCTTACCGTATGAACTGAAACATTTGTTTCTTTTGCGATATAGGTTTCAGATACTGTTTCACTTATTTTTGATTTAATTTCGTTTTTTAAGCGTTTAGAGATATGACAGTGTTTTTCTACGATTCGACTAGTGTCTGCGGTAAATGAAGAGCCGCATTCTCTACAGAGAAATCTCTGCTTGCGTAGATTTAAGTAGGCCGCAAGGCCTGAAACAGAACAGAGAGTGATACGAGATGTTTTCGTGCCGTTTTTAACGATATTATTATTTCGGCTAACACACCCACAAACGGTACAAAATTCTGGTTTATGCGTATAAGTAGCTGCATAAAATAAAGATTTTCTCTTTTTAAATATCTTCTCTTGAACTTTATTATCCCAAATAATGTTTTTATCTTTGATTTGTAGTGTAGCTTCTAGTATATTGTTCATATGGTCATCATCCTTTTGTTTTAGGTTTCAGCGCTTTTAATATAATGGATGTTGGCCTTTTTGTATACACTAAAATAGGGTTGGTGGAAAATTTCCATCAACCCTAAAAATTATAGAACCGTTCTTTTTATATCTCATTTATTCAGCCAAGGCACCCATTGGATCCCATGGTGCAAGGACGATTGGTTCTGCTTCATAGGCAGCTTGTTCTTCTGCTGTTAGTAATTCCTTACGAACAACAATTTGGTAAGTGTACTCGTCCATCCAAGCATCTGAAGCAACAAAGTAACCATCTGTACCGACCTTGTCTCCCCATGAGTTTTCAACTTTCCACTTGATTGTTTTGCCATTTTCATCCAAATCAACACCTGTCAAGACCATGGCGTGGGTCATCAAGCTTTCGCTGTAGTCCAAACGTCCAGCCTTGTCTTGAGTGAGTTGAATGTCCATGCTTGATTCAAAGTCATAAACATCTGTCGCAAGGATTCCCGCTTTACGGTTGCTGAGCTGGCCGACATCAGAACCAAACCAAACAGTCTCTCCTGCTTGCATTTGAGCAATCGCCAATTCTTTCAAGCGTTCCATAGGTACGTTGATATAGCGAACTGCACGGCTACCAACGACATTTCCCAACATCTCAACTGTGTATGATTTGCCATATGGTTTATCAGCAGTTGGAGCATTGATCACAGAAACGTAGTCTTCTAATGGAAGGTCGACATATTTCTTGTAAAACTCTTGTGGAGTGATACCTTTTTCGCTTTGGTAGTTATTGTCTTTATCACGATAAGCAAAGTCAAATTTACGTGGTGGGAGACCTAGTGACATTGCAAGGAAGTTAAAGATTTCTTGCAAGAGGTCTTCTTTCTTAGCCTGAACAGTTGCTTGATCAGCACCTGAAGTCAAGAGGTCACGTAAGATTTGAGCATCTTGACGAAGTAATTTATTAAGAATGGCATTAAGCTCACGGCTGCTACTAGATGAAACAGATTCAGGATAGACTGATTTAGGTACGACACCATATTTCTCAAAGAGAGAAACGACCATATCCCACTGACCACCGTCTTGTTGTGGTGTTTGGAGTAGAAATTTAACCTTGCGGCTCGTCAAGTCTTGGTCTGCAGTCGCAATGACTTGCTCCAAGAACCAGTTTGATTTCTCATACTTGTCCCAGAAGAAAGTATGAGCTTGTGACAACTCAAAGTTTTCTAGTTTGTATTGCGAGATGAGCTTGTGGCGGAAAGTGTTAAGGGCTGCAAACATCCAGCAACGACCAGACGCTTTCTGGTTGGTTACCTTGTCCTTGGTCAAATCCAATGAGAAAACAGGTGTATTGTCTACATGGCTTTGGCGACGTTCCAGAGCTGCAAAAATTCCGTTGTGGCTAGCAGCATTTTCAATCGCTTGGTATTTGACATTTGCTTCATAGTTGGCAAATAGTTTATCAGTAAATGATTCTTGAATCGCGTTCATAGATTCCTCCTTTTATTCTACAGTCTATTATAACTCTTTTCACAAAGGAAGCAACTGAAAAACATAAAAGGCAAGGACATTGTCCCTCCCCTTTTTCGAATATAAAGCAGATTAAGCAATACTAGCAAGAAGATTTTCCAATTCCTCCTTGGTCAAGCGGCGCCATTCCCCTCGTTCTAGGTTCTCATCCAATACTAGAGTTCCCATAGTCAAACGTTGCAGGTCCATCACTTCCTTACCACAGTAGGCAACCATACGCTTGATCTGATGAAACTTCCCTTCTGCAATGGTCACACGGATTTGGCTTTGATTCTTTTCTGTATCTATGGAAACAAGCTCCAGTTTAGCGGGTTGACAGGTAAAGTCTTTGAGCGGAATACCCTCAGCAAATGTCTCCACATCTTCTCGGGTCATCATTCCCTTGACCTGAGCCTGATAAGTCTTGTCCACATGACGCTTAGGTGAAAGAAGAGTATGGGCAAGCTTGCCATCATTAGTCAAGAGCAAAAGACCATGCGTGTCAATATCCAAGCGCCCTACTGGGAAAACTTCCTTGCTCCGCGCCAAGTCATCCAATAAATCCAGAACGGTTCTGTGCTTGGGATCCTCAGTCGCTGAAATAACACCTTTGGGCTTGTTCATCATGTAATAAACAAACTCTTCATACTCTAGTTTTTGACCATCAAAATGAATCTGGTCTCTTTCTTCGTTAATCTGTAGTTTAGCTGATTTTTCTTTTTTACCATTTACCGTCACGCGCCCAGCCTTGAGCAAGTTTTTGACCTCAGTCCGACTCCCCACAGCGCAGGCAACTAAAAATTTATCTAATCTCATAGAACTATTATATCATACTCAAAAGGAGGCTGGTACAATGACCAACCTCCTTTTCGTTTCATACTCTTCAAAAATCTCTTCAAACCGCGTCAACGTCGCCTTGCCGTATATATGTTACTGACTTCGTCAGTTCTATCTGCAACCTCAAAACAGTGTTTTGAGCTGACTTCGTCAGTTCTATCTACAACCTCAAAACAGTGTTTTGAGCAACCTGCGGCTAGTTTCCTAGTTTGCTCTTTGATTTTCATTGAGTATCAGGTTTAAGAAATTAACTTCCTCGTCTCCAGAAAATCGCTAAGACAATCATGGAACCTAGTACTGCCGGAATAATGGCGGTTCCTGCTATTATCGGTCCCCAAGTCCCAAAAAGCAAGTGGCCTATAAAGGCACCAATCCAGCCTAGAAACATTTTTCCAAAACATCCCATTCGCTCTCCACGGTTGGTCAGAGTACCTGCTAAAAATCCCACTAGGAGACCAACGAACATACTTCCTAACATATTATCTCCTTAATTTACCCAATCTCCGTTACGGAAGAGTGGTACACGTGTTCCATCCTCACGGATACCATCGATATCCATCTGATTAGAACCAATCATAAAGTCCACGTGAACATCTGAACGGTTAAGTCCCGCAGCTTCAAGTTCTTCTTCGCTCATCTCTGCACCACCAACGACGCTAGTCGCATAGGCTGCACCGATAGCCAAGTGGTTTGACGCATTCTCATCGAAAAGGGTGTTAAAGAAAGTAATGCCTGACTGAGAAATTGGGCTTGGATCTGGTACCAAGGCACATTCACCCAAGGCACGCGCACCCGCATTTTCAAAGACGAGGTCCTTCATGACCTGATCACCCTTCTCAGCTGAAATATCCACGATTTGTCCATACTTGAAGGTTACTTTAATTCCCTCGATGATATTTCCATTATAGCTAAGCGGTTTTGTAGAAGTGACATAACCATCTGCGCGACGGAAATCAGGCGCTGTGAAAACTTCCTCTGTCGGCATATTTGGCAAGAATCCTTCTCCCTGTGCATTGATAGCACCAGCCGATTCCCAAACGTGGTTCTTCGGCAAACCAAGGGTCAAATCTGTCCCTGGCCCTGTATAGTGAAGGGCTGAAAATTGTTCTTTATTAAGCATATCTGCTTTGCTCTTGAGAATAGCTGCATGCTCTTCCCAGGCCTTAACAGGATCTGCTTCGTAGACACGGCAAGTTTTGAAAATTTGGTCCCAAAGGAGATCGACTGCTTCTTCGTCGCTCGCAGCATTTGGGAAGACTTTCTTAGCCCACTCAAGTCCAGCAGCGGCTGCTACAGTCCAGCTAACCTTGTTAGATTGAGTTGCGATACGCATTGGCTTCATGGCAAGTCCCATAGCTTTAGCAGAAGCTGATAGCTTGTCAGCATCCACTCCGTTTAAGGCACCTGGATCAGATGAACGAACTCCAAGACGGCTAGCCTTGTTCTCCAAGAGATAGTTCATCTCAGCAATCTTGTATTCTGGCACATTGTCCAGACGCTCCATCGGAGCATGGAGGAATTTCTCACGGTTAATGACATCATCTGTCCACTGAACGATAACCTCATGCGCACCCAAGGCATAAGCTTCTTTGACGATTAAGTGAGCCAACTCACGTTGCTCCACATCGATAGAGAGAGCTAAAGTGTGACCAGGTTGCACATTAATTCCGTTCGCAACCAACAATTTCGCATATTTTTCTAGATTTTCTTTAAAATTTGGTAAAACCATGTTGTTTTCTCTTTTCTATTTTTATTTTTCTTTCAAAGCAGAGAATAATCCTGCTAAAGCAATAGCACCAGACAAGAGTGCTGTCGATAGAAGAATTGTCTGATCAGCAAGTTCTAATTGATATTCAAATACCTTCTCAGCCGGTTTATCTTCCGCGAATATTCTTAGTTTCATCTTTTTTCCTTCAAGACCTTAAAACAACTCATCAAATAAACTCAACTGATTATCCTCTGGCATATTTCCAAGAATATCCATTTCATCCATCTTTTCAACCAAGGTTGATGAGAGTCCACCACGCTTGCGTAGTTCTGTTTTAGAGAGGAATTCTCCCTCTTCACGCGCTCGCACCAACTGCTTAGCAACGTTCTCTCCCAGACCATCCATTGCTACAAATGGCGGGATGAGGGTGTCCCCATCGATGAGGAACTCTGTCGCCTGACTACGGTAGAGATCTAGTTTCCCAAACTTGAAACCACGCTCCCACATCTCATTGACAATCTCAAGAGTTGTATAGAGATCGATTTCCACATTAGAGGCCTCATTATTCTTCCGTTTTTCAGAGATTTCTTCCATTCTGCGTTTGATGGCATCCAAGCCCGCACCCATAGTCTTGATATCAAAAGCCTTGGCGCGGATAGAGAAGTAAGCACAGTAATAATAAATCGGATGGTGAACCTTGAAGTAGGCTACACGCAAGGCCATCATAACGTAGGCTGCCGCATGGGCTTTAGGGAACATGTACTTAATTTTCCCACAGGACTCGATATACCACTCTGGCACCTTATTAGCCTTCATAGCTTCGATGTAGCCATTGCGTTCCTCTTCTGAAATCTTGAGCCACAAGCCCTTACGTACCCGTTCCATGATGGTAAAGGCCATCTTAGGCTCCAGACCCGCATGCATGAGGTAAACCATGATGTCGTCCCGACAACCGATAACAGTCGATAGGTCCGCTATTCCTTGCTTGATCAAATCTTGGGCATTTCCCAACCACACATCGGTACCGTGGGACAAACCAGACAGCTGAAGCAATTCTGCAAAAGTCGTCGGATGGGTTTCATCGACCATCCCTCGAACAAAGTTGGTTCCAAACTCTGGAATCCCCAGCATGCCCGTAGGCGTTCCGATTTGCTCAGGTGTTACCCCTAACACAGCCGTCCCAGAAAAGAGGGCCATCACGCCTTCGTCATCCATAGGAATTTCATTAGGGTCAATCCCAGACAAATCCTGAAGTTTCCGAATCATGGTCGGATCATCATGTCCCAGCACATCAAGTTTGAGGACGTTCTCATCGATATCGTGGAAGTTAAAGTGAGTCGTTTGCCATTCAGCCGTCACGTCATCTGCTGGATATTGGACAGGCGTAAAATCGTAGACATCCATATAGTTCGGAATAACAACGATCCCCCCCGGGTGTTGTCCCGTCGTCCGCTTGACACCAGCTGCACCTTGAGCGAGGCGTTCCACCTCTGCATCACGATAAAACTTGCCATAATCTCTCTCATAGCCCTTGACAAATCCATAGGCTGTCTTGGCAGCCACCGTACCAACCGTTCCTGCACGGAAGGCATATTCTTCACCAAAAATATCACGCACATCCAAATGGGCGCTAGGTTGATCTTCTCCCGAGAAGTTCAAGTCAATATCGGGAACCTTATCTCCATCAAAACCAAGGAAGGTCTCAAACGGAATATCCTGTCCGTTTTTACTTAGTTTATGACCACATTTTGGACAGTCCTTATTGGGCATATCAAATCCTGAACCGTAAGAACCATCGGTGATAAACTCGCTATACTGACACTGACCACAGACATAGTGAGGGGAGAGAGGATTGACCTCCGTAATCCCAATCATGGTCGCAACGAAACTAGATCCGACAGACCCACGAGAACCCACCAAGTAACCCCGTTCATTGGAACGTTGCACCAGCATCTGCGAGGCTAGATAAATCACGGCAAATCCATTCCCCAGAATAGAAGTTAATTCTTTTTCAATTCGCAAATCAACAATATCTGGCAGCGGATTTCCATAAATCTCAAAAGCCTTCTTATAGGTCAGCTCAGCAACCGTTTCTTCAGCCTTATCGATGAAAGGCGTGTACAAGTCACCCTTAACAACCTCAACGGGTTCAAAGATTTCTGCTAAGGCATTGGTATTTTCAATAACCAATTTACGAGCCAGTTCCTCTCCCAAGAATGCAAATTCATCCAACATTTCATTAGTCGTTCTAAAATGAGCCTTTGGAAGTGGTGCTGGTTGGGCATGTTCACCATGACCAATGGTTCGGTTAATCATAGCCCCTTGGCCCAAACTACGGACGATAATTTCGCGGTAAATCTCTTCTTCTGGTTCGATATAGTGGACATTTCCCGTAGCCAAAACGGGCTTGCCAAGACGGTCGCCGACCTCTATCAAACTCTTGATAATGGTCTGGAGTTCCTCCATATCCTTGACCTGCTCCTTGGCGATCAATGGCGCATAGATCGCTGGTGGCATGATCTCAATAAAGTCATAATACTTGGCCACCTCAACCGCCGCATCCACACCTTGGGAAACGACTGCATCAAAAACTTCACCTTCAGAGCAAGCTGAACCTAAAATCAAACCTTCCCGATGGGCATCTAGAACCGTTCTCGGAATCCGTGGTACCCCTTCAAAGTACTTGGTATTGGACAAAGAAACCAGTTTAAAGATATTTTTTAAACCTACCTGATTCTTGACATAAATGGTCGCATGCTTGATCCTAGCTTTTTTATAAGAATCTGGACTAATCAAATCAATGTTGAGTCTAGCTAGATTGGTCACACCATGTTTTTCTGCTACCTCTTTGATAAAGATGAAAAGCAAACGACCAGTAGCCTCCGCATCGTAATTGGCCATATGGTGATGTTCCAAAGCCACACCAAAACGCTTGGTCAAAGGACCCAAACCATGACGTTTATACTCAGGATAGAGGTTTCTAGCAAACTCCAGCGTATCAATAACTGGCTGACTAATCTTTGGCAAACCATGACGCTCATAGTTAGCATTCATAAAGCCAACGTCAAAGGTGGCATTGTGGGCAACTAGGACCGTGTCCTTGCAAAATTCTTGAAATTCCTGTAGCACTTGTTCTAGTGGTTTGGCATTTTTGACATGGTCATCTGTAATTCCAGTCAACTCAGTTGTAAAAGCTGACAAGGGATGCCCTGGATTGATAAATTCATCAAATTCGGCAATAACATTCCCCTTGTACATCTTAGAGGCCGCAACCTGAATCAAATCATTATAGATAGCTGAAAGTCCCGTCGTTTCCACGTCAAAGACCACATAGGTTGCTTCTGACAAGTCCAGCTCCACTTCGTTATAGACGATAGGGACACGGTCCTCCACGATATTGGCTTCCATACCATAGATCAGCTGGATTCCCGCTTTCTTGGCCGCCTTATAGCCGTGTGGAAAGGACTGGACATTCCCATGATCCGTGATGGCAACCGCCTTGTGTCCCCACTTAGCAGCTGTCGCAATAATCTCCTCTACTTCTGGCAAAGCATCCATGGTCGACATATTAGTATGAGCATGAAACTCAACCCGACGCTCACCTTCTGACATCAAATCCTTCCGCTCATAGTGAACAACTTCCTGCACATCCTGCACGTTCATAGTCAAATCGCGTGTGAAGTTATTCATCTCCACATTCCCACGAACTCGGAGCCAAGAATTTTTCTTAATTAGATCAAATTTCTGAGCCTCTTCCTCGTTCTTAACCCACTTTTGCATAGAAAAACTGGAAGTGTAGTCTGTCATTTTAAAGTTGATCAAAACACGCCCTGTTCTGGTCACTTTTTGCTCCACATCAAAAACAACCCCTTCAAAGACCAGACGATTTTCCTCCGTCGTCACTTCGATCATAGAAGTAATCTCCGCCTTGTCCAGCTTGGGTTTAGCTGCAGCTTTTTTGGCTTGAAAATCAAAGGCTGGTTTCTCTTCTGCTGGAGGTGTCCCCATCTGTTCTAGTTGTTCCATAGCACGGAGCGCTTCCTCATTGGCCGCTTGAACAATCTGCTCATTTTCCGCATGAAAGGCTTCTTCCTGCTCTTGAGTCAGCATATCATTTTTCTCTACTTGACAGTTAAAAGTTGGAAAGCCAAATTTTTCAAGTTGTTTAGCTAAATTAGGAAGGTGATTTTTCTTAAAGTGTTCCTTATCAATCGCCTCAGATCCTTCAATAAATAGCTGATTGCCCTCAGCACGAACTTGCAAATTTTGATAAAGGGACTTAAAACCTTGACTAGCACATAACCCCTCAGAAAAAGCTTCTCTATAATAGGACTGCAAGAGTTGATTTGAAAATTCTTGAGACCGAGCCTTGATTTCGAAAACAGCTTTATTGCCTGTCTTAGAAAATTCTTCGCTCAAACCTTTCTTTAATTCTAAAAAGATTTCAATCGGTAAAATATTAGAAAATATGAAATGAAACTCCCATACCTTACTAATTTTATGAACCACAACTTGCTCAATATCAGCCTGTGCTAAAGCAGGAGCCTGTCTCATTTCAGCAGGCATCCCCAGTTGATTCATCAAAATTTCAAAACTGTTTGACATTCATTTTCCTCACATTATTCTCCTACTATTTTACCATATTTAGAGGTATTTTCTAAAGACAAAAGGAAGCCACTAAGTGACTTCCTTCTAGAGCGAGGACAGATTAGTCTTCACCTTTGTTTTTCTTAATGATTTCTTCTTGTACTGACTTAGGTACATCTTCATAGTGGTCAAATACCATCATGAATGTACCACGTCCTTGAGATGCAGAACGAAGAACTGTTGCGTAACCGAACATTTCAGCAAGTGGAACGTAAGCACGAACGATTTGGCTGTTACCGTGTGCTTCCATACCATCTACACGTCCACGACGAGCAGTTACGTGACCCATAACATCACCAAGGTTTTCTTCTGGAACAGTGATTGTTACAAGCATCATTGGCTCAAGGATAGCTGGTTGTGCTGATTTAGCAGCTTCTTTAAGAGCAAGTGAAGCCGCAATCTTGAAGGCAGTTTCAGATGAGTCGACATCGTGGTATGAACCATCGTAAAGCTTAGCTTTAACGTCAACCATTGGGTAACCTGCAAGAACACCGTTAGCCATAGATTCTACCAAACCTTTTTCAACCGCTGGGATAAATTCACGAGGAACCACACCACCGACGATTGCGTTTTCGAATTCGAATCCTTTACCTTCTTCGTTTGGAGTAAATTCAATCCATACATCACCGAATTGACCTTTACCACCAGACTGACGTTTGAAGAATCCACGTGCTTGAGTAGAAGCGCGGAATGTTTCACGGTAAGATACTTGAGGGGCACCTACGTTCGCTTCAACTTTGAACTCACGACGCATACGGTCAACAAGGACGTCAAGGTGAAGCTCACCCATACCAGAGATAACTGTTTCACCAGTTTCAACGTTTGTTTCAACGCGGAATGTTGGATCTTCTTCAGCCAATTTTTGAAGGGCGATACCCATCTTGTCTTGGTCAGCTTTAGATTTTGGCTCAACCATCAATTGGATAACTGGTTCTGGAACGTTGATTGACTCAAGGATGATTTTAGCTTTTTCATCTGTCAATGAGTCACCAGTTGTAGTATCTTTCAAACCAACGGCAGCAGCGATATCACCTGAGTAAACAGTGTCGATTTCTTGACGGCTGTTGGCGTGCATTTGAAGGATACGTCCGATACGTTCACGTTTACCTTTAGAAGTGTTCAATACGTATGAACCTGATTGAAGAACACCTGAGTACACACGGAAGAATGTCAAACGACCTACGAATGGGTCTGTCATGATCTTGAAGGCAAGAGCTGCAAATGGCTCTTCGTCAGATGCTGGACGAGTTTCTTCTTCGTCTGTATCTGGGTTGATACCTTTGATTGCTGGGATATCAAGTGGGCTTGGAAGGTAATCGATAACCGCATCAAGCATCAATTGAACACCTTTGTTCTTGAAGGCAGAACCACACAATACTGGGAAGAATTCAACGTTGATAGTCGCTTTACGGATAGCAGCTTTCAATTCTTCGTTAGTGATTTCTTCACCTTCGAGGTATTTCATCATCAAGTCTTCATCAGTTTCAGCAACTGCTTCCACCAATTTTTCACGGTATTCTTGAGCTTGGTCAAGGTATTCAGCTGGAATATCTTCTTCAAGGATATCTGTACCAAGGTCGTTCGTATAGATTTCAGCTTTCATCTTGATCAAGTCGATGATACCACGGAAGTCATCTTCAGAACCGATTGGCAATTGGATTGGGTGAGCATTTGCTTGAAGACGATCGTGAAGTGTGCTTACAGAGTAAAGGAAGTCCGCACCGATTTTGTCCATTTTGTTGGCAAATACGATACGTGGAACTCCATACTCAGTTGCTTGACGCCAAACTGTTTCAGTTTGAGGCTCAACACCTGATTGTGAGTCAAGAACGGTAACTGCACCATCCAATACACGAAGAGAACGTTGTACTTCGATTGTGAAGTCCACGTGTCCTGGTGTGTCGATGATGTTTACGCGGTGGTTGTTCCATTGAGCTGTTGTCGCAGCAGATGTGATAGTGATACCACGTTCTTGCTCTTGCTCCATCCAGTCCATTTGTGACGCACCTTCGTGAGTTTCACCGATTTTGTGGATTTTACCAGTGTAGTAAAGAATACGCTCAGTAGTTGTTGTTTTACCAGCATCGACGTGAGCCATGATACCGATATTACGAGTTTTTTCAAGTGAAAATTCGCGTGCCATGAGGTTTGTTTCTCCTATTTATTTTTGATTTCTATTCTATTATAACACGATTTTAATAAAAACGGATAGGCAGGACCTACCCGTTCTCAATGTTTTCATGCTATTGTTGGTTTCAACTTGTAGATTTACAAATTGAATCGAACTCAGGCTAAAAGCCCAAGTTAGTTGAGTTGAGCTCAAGCTAAAAGTCTGGATAAAAAGATGAATCTCATTGGTTGCAATAGCAACCTACTTTGATTCCCTATTTTCTCTGGGACTTCCTTAACGCTTTCGCATCCTATATTACCAACGGAAGTGTGCGAATGCACGGTTAGCTTCAGCCATACGGTGAGTATCTTCACGTTTCTTAACAGCTGCACCAGTGTTGTTAGCAGCATCCAAGATTTCTTTTGCAAGACGGTCTTGCATTGTGTGTTCACCACGAAGACGAGCGATTGTTACCAACCAACGAAGTCCAAGTGTTGTACGACGTTCTGGACGAACTTCAACTGGGACTTGGTAGTTAGAACCACCAACACGACGTGCACGTACTTCAAGTACAGGCATGATGTTTTCCATAGCTGTTTCAAATACTTCAAGTGCATCGTTTCCAGTAGCTTCTTTGATTTGCTCAAAAGCACCGTAAACGATTGAAGCAGCTGTACCACGTTTACCATCAAGCATAACGCGGTTGATAAGACGAGTAACTAGTTGTGAATTGTAAAGCGGATCTGGCAATACGTCACGTTTTGGAGCTCTATTTTTACGACTCATTTCTCTTTATCCCCTTTCCTTATGCTTTTGGACGTTTAGTACCGTATTTAGAACGGCCTTGTTTACGATCGTTAACACCTGCAGTATCAAGTGCACCACGGACGATATGGTAACGTACCCCTGGAAGGTCTTTTACACGTCCACCACGAAGAAGCACCACGCTGTGCTCTTGCAAGTTGTGTCCGATACCTGGGATGTAGGCAGTAACTTCGATAAGGTTGCTCAAACGTACACGAGCGAATTTACGAAGGGCTGAGTTAGGTTTTTTAGGTGTCATTGTTCCAACACGAGTTGCAACACCACGTTTTTGTGGTGAAGAAACGTTTGTTTGAACTTTTTTATGACTGTTGTAACCAACGTTCAAAGCTGGTGATTTAGATTTTTCTACTTTTGATTTACGCGGTTTGCGAACCAATTGGTTAATTGTAGGCATCTACATTCTCCTGTGTTTTTTTATTTTTGGTGATGATACACTTGGTGACAGCTATCATCTGTGTGTACTTTTGCAACATTTGTCAGCACGTCCCTGTACACTCTTGAGAGACCAAAAGTAAAAAGTACCGTCTATTATTGTAACAAAATTTTCCCTTGGTTGTCAAGACATTTTTCTTTTTTATTGTTAATTTTAGCTCTTGCTACAACCTTGGACGAAACAAAAAGAAGGAAGCTAAGACCCTTCCTCAATTTACAAATTATTTCATTGAATCAGTTCAATTTTAACACATAATGTCCAGGGAAATATTATATCATCACAACCAACCAGATTCTTTCGCGATATTAGCTGCCTCTGTTCGATTAGCAGCATCTAGTTTAGAAAGAATATTGGTTACATAATTTCGGACGGTTCCGTTTGATAAATAAAGTTTATCTGCAATTTCTTGATTTGATAAACCCTGAGCAATTCCCTTTAAAACTGCGATTTCTTGCTCTGTTAACGGGTTGGGATACGTCATCACCACTTCCATCAATTCAGGCGAATACTCCTTACGCCCTTCGAGAACAGTGTGCAAGGTTTGCATAAGTTCAGCAATGCTTCTCTCTTTCAAGACATAAGCATCTACTCCAGCCTTGACCGCACGTTCAAAATAACCTGGGCGTTTAAAGGTCGTAACGATAACCACCTTTGTTTCAGGCACTTCTTGTTTGATCCACTCGAGCGCTTCTAGTCCCGTCTTTACTGGCATTTCAACGTCAAGAATGACAATATCTACGGATTCTTTTTCTAAGATTTGGATTGCTTCTTGCCCATTCTTAGCTTGAAGGACAGATTCCACATCAGGTTGAAGAGTGAGCAATTGACACATGGCGTCTCTAAGCATACTTTGATCTTCTGCGACTAATACTTTCATCTACTTTCTCTCCTTATAAGGCAGATGCACGCGCACCTCTGTTGGATGTTTCAAGCTGACCAACTCTATTTGACCTGAGAAGGCTGTTGCACGATCACGGACTGTATGAAGTTCATTTCCTTTTACAGTTGCAAAACCTTTCCCGTCATCTCTAACTGTCAGAATCAATTCCTGATCTGTACGTTCCAGTTTTAGATAGGCTTTTTCAGCTTTGGCATGCTTGATGATATTGGTTGCCAGTTCTAACAAAACCATAGCAGCCGTCGACTCTACATCCTGGGTCAAACTAGCCTTGTCCAATTGATTCTCAACTTGAACCTCAATCCCAGCAATTTCCAGCATCTTCTTAACAGTCTCAAGCTCTGATGCTAAGGTCCGTGATTTCAGATTTTCCACAATGGTTCGCACTTCATTCATTGAATCCTTGCTGAGCTGGTGAATTTCTTTTAATTCCTTTTCCACCTGTGGATATGCCTCCATCTGAAACAACTGCAAGGCTAAATCTGTCTTGACACTCAGCATAGCAAAGGTATGTCCCAAGCTATCATGCAAATCTTGACCGATACGACTGCGTTCATTTTCAGCAAGTAATAGATTTATCTGGGCATTTTGCTTAGCCTGAGCTTCTTTCAAATCCTCCACAATACGAATCCGAACCAAACCAAAAGTCATTAAATCGACAAAAGCAAGAATTACAAGTAGATAGAATAGAAACTCAACTTCGATTCTCTGAAAAATCAAAAGTTGGCCCACAACAAGGACTTGAGCAAGAAGAAAAGTCCAGACATGTAAAGACTTTAAACCACCTAAGCTGAAATGATAACTTAAGAGATTGGATAGGAAAAAGAAAAACCAGATATAATTAACATTAACAAAGGCAGTATTCCCAACTACATAAGTCAGCATGATCCCCCAGAAAAGCCAAGATAGGCGCTGGCTCTTAGTTGTTAAAATACCCAAATACGCAACTACAAATAGAATATCAATCAATAAATGCCAGGCAGAAAGCCACCCAGTCACTACAGGCAGGATGGGGAAAATCATAAAAATTAAACTGACCCAGAACATATAATGTATGCTTTTCAGTCTTTCAAGCATTAAGCATTCTCCTTATGACCTTGAAGGTAAATGGTCAAACCAAACAAAACTGCTGAAAAAACAAGTAGATAAACTGTGGCTGATAAATTGATGCCACCCTCATTTAAGAAGGTCTTGATCAATTCCATCAACTGATAGCTTGGTAGGCGCTTCCCGATTGCTTGCATCCAATCTGGAAATAAAGAGACGGGCATCCAGAGTCCGCCTAAAACAGCCAAGCCAAAGTAAAGAAGATTGCCCACGACAGACATCAGCTGACTGGACGGCAAGAGAGTCAGGGTTAAGCCAAGTGCTACAAAGGCAACACTTCCTACTATCAGCAAGAACGCAGCCCCAATCCAGTTTCCAAGAGACATATCCACACCTCTTACAAAATGCCCAACTGAGAAAACAACCAGAATTGAGACCAAATAATCAACCATCATACTTGTTATCTTTGATAGATAATATTCTACCATATTTACAGGGCTATGACGTATTATTTTCTGCCAATTGTTGATCTTGTCGGTATGTAAAACAACTGGGAATGAAAAGATAGCTGTTGACATCATGGAAAAGGCTGTCATGGAGATGAGGTAGTCGCGCATAAAATTAGCCGGTCCACCTGGTGTTTCCTGGTACATGCCTGAAAAGAATAAATAGAAGGCTGTCGGCATCCCTACTGATAATAAATAATAGACTAGTTGCCGTTTGGTCAATAGAAATTCTATTTTATTTAATGCGATCCATCGTTTCATCTTAGTCATCTCCCTTCTGTGTTTCTTCAAAGATTGTATCTAGCAAACTACGGTTATTAACTTCGATTTCTTGTATGCTACATCCTGCTTGAACTAACAGTTGCCAAAAAGCATTTGCCTCTCGTGTGACTACTTGCAGAGCATCTTGTTTTTGTACCCAGTTTTCAACCAAGTTAGACTGCTCAACAATTTCCTTGTATGCTAGAGGAAGGATAAAATGCTTTTCAATCTCCTCACTACGCATAGCTAGAGGCGTCGTATCACGAATCAACTCTCCCTTATTTAAAACCAAAATCCGGTCAGCTGTATGTTCTACCTCTTCGATGTAATGGGACGAATAGAGAATGGTAACTCCCTTAGCTTTTAGCTCCTGAACAATTTCCCAAAAGCGTTGACGGGTTGAAGTATCCATGGCAGCAGTCGGCTCATCTAAAAAGACTAGCTTTGGTCGGCCAATCAAGGTCAAGACAAAAGAGAAGAGACGCTTTTGCCCACCTGACAATTTTTCTGCAAATTGCTCTTTCTGTTGCTTGTCAAACTGCAATAGTTGATCAATCTCCTGATTATTCAAGGGATTTGGATAAATACTTTGAAAGAAAGAAATCAACTCTTTGACCTTTAATTTCTGAACGATGACATTTTCTTGAGGCAGGTAGCCTCTAATATAGTCTAACTGAGAACTCGTCACTGGCAAGCCTTGGATGGATACTTGACCACTTGTGACCAGTTTATCTCCAAGCAAACAGTCCAAGAGTGTGGTCTTTCCAGCACCATTGGGCCCAATCAAGGCGACGCATTCACCTTCTGCTACCTCAAAGGAAATATCCTTCAAAATAGCCTTGCCCTTGATGATTTTATTTAGGCTTTCTACCTTAATCATGTTCATGATATTCTCCTTTCAGCCACTACTTTCCCATCGGAAAGGCGATAAAAATCATAAATCCTAATCCCCAGGCACCAGGGATGAATTGGTGAACGAAGGCTTGATCAAACCAACCTGTAAACATTTCTACCAACCATACCACTAGTGATAGTCCAATAAAAAGATAGAGAATCGCTTTTTTCATTTTTCAAACTCCTTTTTCACATCTGAGACCAATTTCAAACCTTCTCGGATCAACCAAGACATGATTCCAAAACCTGCAAATAGCTCCCAAGGAAAATGATAGAAGCCTTCATCCAATCCTGAAAACATGAAATAAGTCATGACTCCTGCTGCTACTAAACTCATTGCGACAATTACTTTATCTTTCATTTTTTCTTCCTCCATTTCATACTTCAATTATAGTCTTTTGAAGTTAGCGGAGCTAGAAGCTTCTGTCACTAGAAAATATGACAAATGTCATAAAAGATTCTGTTCAAAGCAAGCAAAATACACTATACAATAAAACATGAGGTGGAAAAGAATCTATAGTTATTTCCTTCAAAGTGATAGAAAATTTAAACTATAATATAAACTAATACTCATTTATAGTTTCTTAGTTTTAAATAAGCATATTACAATAAAACTCTGCATATAGTACAGATTTTAAACAAGGAGCATTAGATTACATTAAAGAGGGATACAGCCATTTCGAAGCAACTAAAGTTTTTGATGTTGGCGTCAGAACTCTCTTCACGTGGGAAAAGAAAGACGCGAACAAGGACACTTAGAGCGGAGAAAGCGAGTCGTCAAAAAGCGGAAGATTACTTTAGAGGAATTGAAAGCCTTTGTAGAGGCTCATCCAGACACTTTTTTACGGGAAATTGTGGCACATTTTAATTGTGCTGTTCCTTCAGTATGGGCAGCTTTAAAGCAGTTTCATGTCGCTTTAAAAAAAGACGACTAGCTTTAAGGAACAAAATCCAGAGAAAGTCGATGAGTTTCTTTATATTTTGAATATCCTAAAAGATTTACCAGTCGTATATATTAATGAAACAGGAATCGACTGCTACCTCTATCGTCCTTATGCACGGGCTCCTAGAGGGGAGAAAGTCTATGAAAAGATTAGCGGACTTCAATTGTTGCAGGACAAGTAGACGGAGAGTTTATATCTCCTATGATTTACAAGGAAAGTACGATGAGTGGTTTCTTTGTGGAGTGGTTCAAAACGCAACTACTACCTCTTTTGAAGAGCCCTCATGTCATTGTCATGGACAATGCTAGTTTTCATCCTAAAAAAGAAAGTGACGGATTTATCAAGGGAAGTACCAAATCTTTTTGAATGTTTGAAACGCTTTTTTAAAACTAAATGACTATAGAATGAATTACTGAAATTCAAAAAAGAGAGAACCAAAATGATTCTCTCTTAATTTTAAAAATAAAAAAGATACACATAGGTATCTCTTTAATGAATCGGGAAGACAGGATTCGAACCTGCGACACCTTGGTCCCAAACCAAGT